>NZ_SOFB01000048.1:0-111528 GCF_004402815.1 Cryobacterium sp. Hz7 | reverse complement strand
CGCGCCGCCAGCCCCGCGGCCCCGCAGCCCCGCAGCCCGCCGCCCGCCGCCGCGCCGCCGCGCCGCCCACTGCTCTCACCAATTCGACGGAGATTTGGCTCTGAACGGCGCTGTCGGGCGCTTTCTGCCCCGCACGGGCCAAAATCTCCGTCGAATTGGTACGGGCTGGGGCTGAGTGTCTGGCGGATGCCCGAACCACAAAGGCGCTGCGGCACATCCGCTCGGTGTTGCGGCTAACGCAGGAGATCCGTCCGGCCGGGCCCGGGCACCCGCACGAGTTCTGCTCTGGTCCGTGTCGGGCGGGCAGCCCAGGCGACGGATGTCCTGAGTTGGCCACACGCGTGCGCTCGGCCGGCCCAACCAATTCGACGGAGATTTGGCTCTGAACGGCGCTGTCGGGCATTTTTCAGGCCCCACAGGGCAGAATCTCCGTCGAATTCGTTCACGCACCGGCGGGGTGCGAGCGGACAAGCGGAGGCAGGGAGTGGACGCCGGGCGAGGGTGGCGGCAGGAGAGGCTCGCTCCTATTTCGTGGCGGCGATGTCCGGAGCCTCGAGCCGCACGCGGTCGGCGGACTCATCGTCGGGCTGCTGCTGCGACGCGCGTTCCGCCGCCACCCGCTTGAGGTAGGTGCCCACTTCGCGCGTCTCCCGGGCTTCGTCCCAGCCGAGCACCCCGGCCATCAGCCGCGCGGCCACGGGCGCCGCCGAGACGCCGCGGTCCCAGGCCTCGATCGAGATGCGAGTGCGGCGAGCCAGCACGTCCTCGAGGTGCAGGGCGCCCAGATGCGTGGCCGCGTACACGACCTCCGCCTCGATGTAGTCGTCGGCCCCCGGCAGCGGGTCCGCCAGTGACGGGGTCTTGCGGATCAGGTCGAGAAGCTCGTCGGTCAGGGTGCCGTAGCGGTTCAGCAGGTGCTCGACGCGGACGGTGTGCAGGCCGAACGCCCGCGCGATCCGGCCGCGCTTGTTCCAGGCGGCCTGGTAGCCCTCGGCGCCGAGCAGCGGGATCTCCGCCGTGGTGGAGGCCGGGACCCGTTCGTCGAAGGCGTCGACGGCCGCATCGATCGCATCCTTCGCCATCACCCGGTACGTGGTCCACTTTCCGCCCGCGATCACCACCAGGCCGGGCACGGAGTGTCCGACGAGGTGTTCGCGGGACAGCTTCGAGGTGCTCTCCGACTCCCCGGCCAGGAGCGGCCGCAGGCCGGCGTAGACTCCCTCGACGTCCTCCCGGGTCAGCGGCACCCGGAGCACGGCGTTCACGTGTTCGAGCAGGTAGTCGATGTCGGCGGCGGTGGCGGCCGGGTGCGCCTTGTCCAGATGCCAGTCCGTGTCGGTCGTGCCGATCAGCCAGTGTCGTCCCCAGGGGATCACGAACAGGACGCTCTTCTCGGTGCGCAGCAGCAGCCCCATGGCCGACTGGAACCGGTCCCGGGGCACGACCAGGTGGATGCCTTTCGACGCGCGCACCTTGAACGTGCCGCGTTCGCCGACCATGCGCTGCGTGTCGTCGGTCCAGACCCCGGTGGCGTTCACGACCTGCCGGGCCCGCACCTCGAACCGTTCATCGGTCTGCAGGTCGTGGGCGTGCACGCCGACCACCCGCTCACCCACCTTGATGAATCCTTCGACCCGCACCCGGCTGGCCGCGTGCGCCCCGTAGAACGACGCGGTGCGCACGAGCGAGGCCACGTAGAGCGCGTCGTCGACCTGCCCGTCGTAGTAGGTGATGCCGCCGACGATCGTGTCGGTGTTCAGGCTGGGCAGAAGCCCCTTCACCTGCCGCTTGGACAGGTGGCGGTGGTGCGGCACACCGGGGGCGCGCCCGCCGGTATATGAAAACAGGTCGTAGAGGAGCATGCCGGCGCCCACGTAGAAGCGCTCGGTGACGCGCTTCCTGAGCGGGTACAGGAACCGCACCGGCTTCACCAGGTGCGGGGCGATGCGCTGCAGGAGCAGGCCACGCTCCGTCAGAGCCTCGCGCACCAACCGGAAGTCGGCCTGTTCCAGGTAGCGGATGCCGCCGTGCACCAGCTTGGACGACCGGCTCGACGTTCCCGACGCCCAGTCCCTGGCCTCGAGGATTCCCACGCTCAGGCCGCGGGTGACCGCGTCCAGGGCGGCTCCGGTGCCGACGATGCCGCCGCCGACCACGAGGATGTCGAGCTCTTTGCCCTTCAGCCGTTCGAGGGCCGCAGCTCGTTCCTCCGGACCCAGTTTCGTGGATCGCGACGCCGAATTACCTGGTGCCATGTGCTCACTCCCATTCCGGATGGTGTGGTGCTTACCTGACGCTAATTCATACCGACGCTAGTTCACTCGGTGCGGCGCGACAACCGTCTAATTCCCCCGGTACGGGGCGACGACCACCTCGACGCGCTGGAATTCCTTCAGGTCGGAGTAACCGGTGGTCGCCATCGACCGGCGCAGCGCGCCGACGAGGTTCGCGGTGCCGTCGGCGATCGGCGTCGGGCCATACAGGATGGTCTCGAGCGGCGCCAGGGCGCCCACCTCGACCCGCTTGCCGCGGGGCAGCTTCGAGTGGTGCACCTCGGCACCCCAGTGGAAGCCGCCGCCGGGGGCATCCGTCGCCCGGGCCAGCGCGGTGCCGAGCATGACGGCGTCGGCGCCGCAGGCGATGGCCTTGACGATGTCGCCGGAGGTGTTGAGGCCGCCGTCAGCGATGACGTGCACGTAGCGTCCACCGGACTCGTCCATGTAGTCCCGACGGGCACCGGCGACATCGGCCACGGCCGTGGCCATGGGCGCGTGGATGCCGAGGGAGGCGCGCGTGGTCGAGGCCGCGCCGCCGCCGAAGCCGACGAGCACGCCGGCCGCACCCGTGCGCATGAGGTGCAGGGCCGCGGTGTAGGTCGCCGCCCCGCCCACGATCACGGGTACGTCGAGTTCGTAGATGAACTTCTTGAGGTTGAGGGGTTCCTGGTTCTGCGAGACGTGCTCGGCAGAAACGGTGGTTCCGCGGATGACGAACAGGTCGACGCCGGCGGCGACGACGGTCTCGTACAATTCCTGCGTGCGCTGCGGCGACAGGGCGCCGGCCACAGTCACGCCGGCCGCGCGGATCTCCGCGAGGCGGGCGGTGACGAGCTCAGGCTTGATCGGCTCGGAGTACATCTCCTGCATGCGCGCGGTGGCCCGGTCGGCGGGCAGCTCGCGGATCTCGGCGAGGAGCGGCTCGGGGTTGTCATAGCGGGTCCAGAGGCCCTCGAGGTCGAGCACGCCGACGCCGCCGAGCTGACCCATCATGATGGCCGTCTGCGGGGAGACCACGGAGTCCATCGGCGCCGCGAGGAACGGGATCGAGAATTGATACGCGTCGATGGTCCAGTCGACCGACACATCCTCCGGGTCGCGGGTGCGCCGGCTGGGCACAATCGCGATGTCGTCGAAGGCGTACACGCGGCGGGCGCGCTTGGAGCGGCCGATCTCGATTTCCATGATTTCAGTTTAGGTGCCGCGGCGCTCCTCGACGACGGATGCCGCGGGGTGCATCCTGAGGTGATGGACGTCACCGCCGACCCTCTGTCCTTCCTGCGCGAGCGCACCAGCATGAAATGGCGCAGTTTTCCCGCCGATGTGCTGCCGCTCTTCGTCGCCGAGTCCGACTTTCCGCTCGCCGAACCTATCCGGGACGCGTTGACAGCGGCGGTGCGGCGCAGCGACACCGGGTATGTCGCACCGGTCAACGGGCTTGGCGCGGCCTTCGCGGGGTTCGCCGGTCGCCGCTGGGGCTGGCAGGTCGACCCGGAGCAGGTGACCACGACGACAGATGTCAGCGTGGCCATCGTGGAGACCCTGCGAATGCTGATCAGGCCCGGCGACCGGGTTGTGATCACTCCCCCGGTCTACCCGCCGTTCTTCGACCTCGTGCCCGAGGCCGGCGGGGTGCCGCACGCCGTGCCACTCCTCGCCGGTCAGACCGGCTGGACCCTCGACCTGGACGGCCTCGAGCGCGCCTTCCGATCGGGCGTGCGCTGCGTGCTGCTCTGCAACCCGCACAACCCGATCGGGCATCCGCACACCGTCCAGGACCTTACGGCGCTGTCCGAGCTCGCCGCCCATTACGGCGTCACGGTCGTCAGCGACGAGGTCCACGCCCCGCTGACCTACACCGACGCCGCTTTCACGCCCTACCTCACGGTCTCCACCGAGGCCGCCGACCACGGCGTCTGCGTGACGAGCGCGAGCAAGGCCTGGAACCTGGCCGGCCTCAAATGCGCGCTTCTCGTCACCGCCGGCGAACGGATGCGCGCCGAGCTCGCCGCCCTGCCCCAGGAGGTGTCCTGGCGCACAAGCCAGTTCGGGCTGATCGCCGGCATCGCGGCGTTCCGCGACGGGGAGCCGTGGCTGGACGGGGTGATCGCGGCCCTCGACGACAATCGGCACGAGCTCGCCGCGCTGCTCGACGCGCAACTGCCCGGGGTCGGCTACCGGCAGCCAGGGGCCGGCTACCTGGCCTGGCTTGACCTGCGGAGCCTCGGCTGGGGTGACGACCCGGCGCTGGTCGCACTCGAGCAGGCCCGGGTCGCGCTCAGCCCCGGCCCGATGTTCGGCGAACCGGGCCGGGGCTTCGCGCGTCTCAACTTCGGGTGTTCACCTGAGGTGCTCGCGGAAGCGGTCTCCCGGCTGGCCGCGGCCGCCTAGTCGCCCTCGAGTACTGTCAGCGGCGGTAGTTGGGCGCCTCGACCACGATCTGCACGTCGTGCGGGTGCGACTCCTTGAGCCCGGCGGACGTGATCCGAACGAACTTACCTTTCTGTTTGAGCTCGTCGATCGTGCGCGCGCCCACGTAGAACATGGACTGGCGCAGGCCGCCGATCAGCTGGTAGGCCACGGCGGATACCGGTCCGCGATACGGGACCTGGCCCTCGATGCCTTCCGGGATGAGTTTGTCGTCGGAGGGGACATCCGACTGGAAGTAGCGGTCCTTGGAGTAGGAGGTCTTCGTGCCACGGCTCTGCAGCGCGCCGAGCGAGCCCATGCCGCGGTAGGTCTTGAACTGCTTGCCGTTGACGAAGACGAGCTCGCCGGGGCTCTCGTCACAGCCGGCGAGCAGGGAGCCGAGCATGACGGTGTCCGCGCCGGCGACCAGTGCCTTGGCGATGTCGCCGGAATACTGCAGCCCGCCGTCGGCGATGACCGGGATGCCGGTCTCCCGGGCCGCGAGCGACGCCTGGTAGACGGCGGTGATCTGCGGCACGCCGACGCCGGCGACGATGCGGGTGGTGCAGATCGAGCCGGGGCCGACCCCGACCTTGATCGCGTCGGCGCCGGCGTCGATGAGGGCCTGGGCGCCGGAGCGGGTGGCCACGTTGCCGCCAATCACGTCGACCTCCTCGAAGGCAGGGTCGGACTTCAGGCGACGGATGATCTCGAGCACCCCGGCGCTGTCGCCGTTGGCGGTGTCGACCACGAGCACGTCGACGCCTGCCTCGAGAAGTGCGGTGGCGCGCTGCCAGGCGTCGCCGAAGAAGCCGATAGCCGCGCCGACGCGCAGTCGTCCGGCATCGTCCTTGGTGGCGAAGGGGTATTCCTCGCTCTTGTCGAAGTCCTTGACCGTGATCAGGCCCGTCAGGCGGCCGTGGTCGTCCACGAGGGGAAGCTTCTCGATCTTGTGGGTGGCGAAGATGGCGACGGCGTCCATCGGGGCCATGCCGACCTTGCCCGTGATCAGCGGTGCCGTCGTCATCACCTCGCGCACCCGGGTCGTGTGCTTTTTGGTGGTGGAGACGAACCGCATGTCCCGGTTTGTGATGATGCCCACGAGCACGCCGTCGGCGTCGACGACGGGAAGACCGCTGATCCGGTACTGCCCGCAGAGGGCGTCGACCTCCGCAACGGTGGCGTCGGGCGAAGTTGTTACCGGATTGGTAATCATGCCGGATTCGCTGCGTTTGACGAGGTCGACCTGCTCGGCCTGGTCCGCGATCGAGAGGTTGCGGTGCAGCACGCCGAGGCCACCCTCACGGGCCATCGCGATGGCCATCCGGGTCTCGGTGACGGTGTCCATCGCGCTGGACAGCAGCGGCGTGGCCACGCTGATCCGGCGCGTCAACCGAGACATTGTCCCGGCTTCACTGGGAATGACGTCGGTGTGCCCCGGAAGAAGAAGGACGTCGTCGTACGTAAGCCCGGTGAAACCGAACGGATCTGGCTGATCCATGAAACCCCTTTTAACAATGCAGGAAAGTGGAGAAAACGCGGCCATCCAACTCGATTACCGGCTTCTCAATGTTAAGCGACGTTGCGCTCTGCGCATTCCTCAGCAGAGAATCTAGGGAGTGTCGGCCGTCGTCGGAACATATGCGACATAATCTTCACTTACTGTCAACAAAGATGTTGGTAGGTGAGACCCGGGGCACGCTCGGTCACAGACCCAACGGTGCCGCCATGGAGGTGCAGTGAATTCCCCTGAAGCTGTTCGCAGATTCTCACCCAGAATGCTGGTGATCTTTTTCGGCCTGCTCTTCGCAGCCCTGACTATGTCCACATTCGCCACCGTCTCGGCCAGTCCGGCTCATGCCGATGAGGTCGGAACCGATCAGTACGAGTTCGTACTCACCGGCAATGTGCAGTTCGACCAGAAACCGCTCGACAATGTGCTGATCACCGTCGAGGGGGCCGGCTATGAAGCATCCGTGGAAACGGGTGCCGACGGCAAGTGGAAGGTCGGCGTGCCCGAGAAGGCCGCCTACACCGTCACCCTCGATGAGGAGACCCTCCCCGAGGGCGTCGTCGTCGCCAAGGGCGGCAGCGTGATCGAGGCGGAATTCGCGCTCACGAAGGTGAAGTCGGTCAACTTCTTCCTCGGTGAGGGCACGCGCACGACGGTGAGCTTCTTTGACCAGTTCATCAATCGGTTCGTCAACGGGCTGAACTTCGGTCTGCTCCTGGCCCTCGCCGCGATCGGGCTGTCCCTGATCTTCGGCACCACCGGGCTGAGCAACTTCGCGCATGCGGAGATGATCACCTTCGGCGCGCTGATGTCCCTCCTCTTCTCGGTCACGCTCGGCCTGCCGATCTGGCTGGCGATCATCATCGCCGTCGCGCTGAGCGCGGGCTTCGGCTGGAGCCTGGACGCGGTGATCTGGAAGCCGCTGCGCCGCAAGGGCGTCGGTCTGATCCCACTGATGATCGTGAGCATCGGCCTCTCGCTCGCCCTGCGCTACCTGTTCCAGATCTTCGTCGGCGGCGGAACGAGCCAGCTTCCGGGATCCGGCCTCGCCGACATGCAGCTGGGTCCGATCCGGCTCTCGATGATCGACGTGGCCAGCATGGGCATCAGCATCGTGGTGCTGTTGGCCGTTTCCTACTTCCTGTTGCGCACCCGCATCGGCAAGGCCACCCGCGCGGTCTCCGACAATCCCAGCCTGGCCTCGGCCAGCGGGATCGACGTCGACGGCGTCATCCGGATCGTCTGGGTGCTCGGTGGGGCCCTCGCCGGCCTCAGCGGAATTCTGTGGGCCTACTTCCGACCGGGCGTCAGCTGGGATATGGGTTTCCAGATCCTGCTGCTCGTCTTCGCGGCCGTGACCCTCGGCGGTCTTGGCACCGCTTTCGGCGCCCTGATCGGTTCGATCATCGTCGGCCTGTTCGTCGAACTGTCGACGCTGTTGCTTCCCTCCGACCTTAAATACGTCGGTGCACTTGTCGTGTTGATCCTGGTGCTGCTGCTTCGGCCGCAAGGCATCCTGGGTCGCAAAGAGAGAATTGGCTAGAAGGGCATCCGATGATCGACTGGGGAGCAATCTTTAGCAACGCAGCCGTCGAGCTGATCAGCCCGACCACCGCCGCCTACGCCCTCGCGGCTCTCGGGCTGGCGATCCACTTCGGATACACCGGCCTCCTGAACTTCGGCCAGGCCGGCTTCATGGCCCTCGGAGCCTACGGGTTCGCCATCTCCACCCTCAGCTTCGGTTTCCCCGTCTGGGGTGCCGTGCTGGTGGGGGTCGGCGCATCCGTCGTTTTCGCCCTGGTCCTGGGCATCCCGACGCTCCGCCTGCGCGCGGACTACCTCGCGATCGTGACGATCGCGGCGGCCGAGATCGTGCGCCTCCTGTTCACGACGAACACGTTCCAGTCCATCACGGGTTCCGCGAACGGCCTGAGCGGCTACAAGGGCGGTTTCGCCGGCCTCAACCCGATCCCGGAGGGGCGCTACGGCTTCGGCCCCTTCGAGTACAACGAGTACGACTGGTGGCTGCGCATCGTGGCCTGGTCGATCGTGGCCCTCGCCTGCCTGTTCACCTGGCAGATCATGCGCAGCCCGTGGGGTCGCGTGATCAAGGGAATCCGTGAAGACGAGGATGCTGTGCGCGCGCTCGGCAAGAACGTCTACTCCTACAAGATGCAGTCTCTGATTCTCGGTGGCGTGTTCGGCACGATCGCCGGAATGATCTTTGTGCTTCCCCGTGCGGTGGTGCCCTCGAATTATCAGACGTCCCTGACGTTCTTCATCTACGCGATCCTCCTGCTCGGCGGCGCGTCGACGATTCTCGGGCCGGTCATCGGCTCGATGGTCTTCTGGGTTCTGCTCTCCTTCTTCTCCGGGTTCATCGCCCGAGCGGTGGAGGCAGGCTGGATCCCTTTCATCACCAGCATTCAGGCCGGCCAGCTGCGCTTCATCCTGGTCGGAGTGGCGATCATGCTTATAGTCATCTTCAGACCGCAAGGCATCTTCGGAAACAAGAAGGAGTTGGCCTTTGTCAAATAACACCGTTCCCAGCAACAAGCCGGTCAAGTCGACCGACCTGCACATCGGCGAGGCCGAACCGGGCTGCAAGAAGCGCGACCCGATCCTGGTTGCCGACGGCGTGAGTCGAACCTTCGGCGGTCTCAAGGCCGTCGACGTCGACCACGTCGAGATCCCGCGCGGCGCCATCACGGCGCTGATCGGGCCCAACGGAGCCGGCAAGACCACCCTGTTCAACCTGCTGACGGGCTTTGACAAGCCTGACACCGGGTCGTGGACCTTCGAAGGTCGCCCCCTGTCGGGGATGCCCGCGTTCAAGGTGGCCCGGATGGGCCAGGTGCGCACTTTCCAGCTCACCAAGGCGCTCGGCCTGCTGACCGTCATGGACAACATGCTGCTCGGCGCCAAGGGCCAGGCCGGCGAGAACCTGTTCCGGGCGATCTTCCCCTTCTTCTGGGCCAAACAGGAGGAGGCGAACAGGGTGCAGGCCCTCGATATCCTCGAACGGTTCAAGCTCGACACCAAGAAGGACGACTACGCCGCAAGCCTCTCCGGCGGGCAGCGCAAGCTGCTCGAGATGGCACGGGCGCTGATGAGCGAGCCGAGCCTGGTGATGCTCGACGAGCCGATGGCCGGGGTGAACCCGGCACTGACGCAGTCGCTACTGGACCACATCCTCAACCTGAAGGCGGAGGGCATGACGGTTCTGTTCGTCGAACACGACATGCATATGGTGCGCCACATCGCCGACTGGGTCATCGTGATGGCCGAAGGCCGCGTGGTCGCCGAGGGCGACCCGCACGAGGTGATGCGTAACCCCGCCGTGATCGACGCCTACCTGGGTCAGCACCACGACGAGGACCTCGGCGAGGATCCGGCCGCCGAAACAGAACGTGTGGAAGCCATTAAGGAGTTGCTCGATTGACGAACACCAGCCCTGCCGCCGCGCCGGCTTACACGCCCACCGGGCAGCCCGTCGTCGAGGTCAAGACGGTGACGGCCGGCTACCTGCCGGGCGTCAACATCCTCAACGCCTGCTCCCTGACCGCCTACGACGGCGAGCTGATCGGGATCATCGGCCCGAACGGCGCCGGCAAGTCCACGCTGCTCAAGTCGATCTTCGGCCAGGTCAAGGTCCGGGAGGGTGAGATCCTGCTTCGCGGCGAGAACATCACCAACCTCAAGGCGAACAAGCTCGTGGCCAAGGGCGTCGGTTTCGTGCCCCAGACGAACAACGTCTTCCCCACGCTCACGATCCAGGAAAACCTGGAGATGGGCATGTTCCTGAAGCCGAAAGGCCTGACCGAACGCCTCGAGTTCGTCACGGAGATCTTCCCGGAGCTCGGGAAGCGTCTGCAGCAGCGCGCCGGATCGCTGTCCGGCGGGGAACGCCAGATGGTGGCCATGTCGCGGGCGCTGATGATGGGCCCGCACGTACTGCTGCTCGACGAGCCGAGCGCAGGCCTCTCCCCCGTGCGCCAGGACGAGGCGTTCCTGCGTGTCAAGGAGATCAACAAGGCCGGCGTGACCACGATCATGGTGGAGCAGAATGCGCGCCGGTGCCTGCAGATCTGCGACCGCGGTTACGTGCTCGACCAGGGCCGTGACGCCTACACGGGCACCGGCCGCGAGCTGCTGAACGATCCCAAGGTGATCGGCCTCTACCTCGGCACCCTCGGCCAGGACGACTAGCCGGAGCCGCCAGCACCGACTGCACGCCCCGCACGACGAAGCGGCGCCCGAGATCTTCGGGCGCCGCTTCCGTGTGTCCGGTGCTCCGTGTCCGGTGACGCCGATCGTGTCCGGGAGAGGGGCGTCACCGGGTGACGGCCGTCACCGGGCGCACGAAGAAGGGCCCCGACCGAAGTCGGGGCCCTTCCAGATCGAATGCCGGTCAGCGACGAATCGTGACTAGTTGATGCGCTTGTACGTGTTGTCTTCGAGGTACTCGTAGACGCCGATGGTTGCCTCGGTCGGGTCGCCGTTCTCATCGAACGTGACCGGGCCGGAGAAGCCCTCGTAGTCGACCTGGTCGCCGGCCGCGAGGGCTTTAGCCGCCGCGGTGAAGTCGGAGACCGTGGTGCCGTCGCCGGTTCCCCCAGAGACCTGGCGGAGGTGCTTGGAGATGGCCTCACCTGAGACGTCGTTGGCCGCGTAGGCGGCCAGCGCGACGAGCATGACGGCGTCGTAAGATTCTGCCGCGTAGCTGAAGTCGGTCAGGGTGGGGTCGATCTCCTTGAGACGATCGGTGAAGTCGCCGAGGGTTCCTACGTCGAGGCCGGGCAGCGTGCCCTTGGCACCGGTGATGATGCCGGCGTCGAAGTCCTTGCTGTAGTCGGACAGGTTGCCGTCCACGAAGTACAGGTTGCCACCGGGGAAGCCGGAGCCGACCAGTGCGGGGGTGATGACCTTGGCCTGGTCGAACGTGATCAGGGCGATCGCGTCGGGGTTGGCGGCGGTCACTTCGGAGATCTGAGCGGCGAAGTTGGAGTCACCCTCGTTGAACAGGGACGTGGCGACAACCTCGCCGCCCGCAGCCTCGAAGGCGGTCGTCGTGGACTCGGCCAGGCCGGTGCCGTAAGAGTCGTTGAGCACGATCAGGCCGAGGGTGCTGTTGCCGTCGTCGGCGATCTGGGTGCCCAGGACTTCACCCTGCAGCAGGTCGGACGGGGCGGTGCGCCAGTAGAGGTCCTTGTCGGCGTACTTCGTGAAGTCCGCCGAGGTGTTGGCCGGGGAGAACTGCACGACGCCCGCGCCGGTGATCTGGTCGATCACGGTCTTGGAGACGCCGGAGGATGCCGCGCCGATGATGGCGGAAACCTTCTGCGAGAGAAGGTCGGTCACCGAACCGGTCGCGGTGTCCGTCGTGGTGTCGCCGGAGTCACGGAAGATGGCCTCAACGGTCAATCCGAGGTTCGCGTCGTTGATGTCCTTGACGGCCAGGGCGACGCCGGCCTCTTCGGGCGGGCCGAGGAAGGCCAGGGCGCCACTCTGGGGAAGGATGGTGCCGACCTTCAGGGTCAGGTCACGGTCGCCGGCCGTGATGGCCTGGGCGTCTCCGCTCGCGGCGGGGGCTTCCGATGCAGCCGGCTCAGTGGTGTTGCTGCTGCAGCCGGTGAGCAGAAGTGCACTGACGCCGACCAAGGCGACTCCAGTGACGACTGCCCGAACTGAGCGGGAGGCCGAGGCCTTCGCGAATACGCTCATGTTGCTCCTTGGGACTAGGAATGAGAAATGACAGCGGTCGATTGACTGCCGTTCTGTCACATTATTGACAGGAATCGCGCGAAACAAGGCAACCGGGTTACATCCGTGTAACGCAGACCAAATCGTTACGATCGGCGGCCGGTGACGCCCTGATAAGCGATCTGTTGCGCATCAGCCAGCGCGGCCGCACATTCTCCCCAGGATGCGCAGGCGAACGCCCCGGTACTGACCTGGTCGAGAGCGGGCCTGATCGACGCCGCACCGTCGTCTCCGGCCCGTGCTGCGGCCAGGGCGCTCAGGACGACTCCGTCATAGGCTTCACCGCCGCCGGCAGTGTCGACCAGCCCTGGATCGAGGGTGCGCAGGCGCGCAGCGAAGCCGTCACTGGCGGCCAGCGGCGTGCCTCCGTTCGCGAAGTCGCCGAGCCACAGCAGTACCACCGGCGCCGCCGCGACGGCGGCGGCCAGATCGCCCGGCATCGGAACGGTGGCGTCCCACAGCACGACGTCGACGCCACGAGCCAACAAGTCGGTCAGCGACGTCGCCGGGTCGACGGCGGAGTCGCGGTGGATGATCTCGATCGGAGTCCCGAGAATTCGGCCCTGCTCGGTGATCTCCCGGGCGGCCAGTTCGGAGCCGGCCACCTGTGCCGCACCACTGGCCGCCGCCGGGCCCGTCATGGGGAACAGAGTTCCGAGGCGCACGGTCCCGTCACCGGACGGAGCCACCACGACGGACGCGGCGGCAGCGGGCTCGACTGCGGGCGGCGCGACCTCAGCCCTACATCCGGACAGCAGGAGCACGCAGGCGAGCGCCCCGACGAGGATGACGGGCAGGGAAGTCGACGCAGTGCGCATCCGGTGTCCTTTCACATACGAGGTGCGTCCCCGAGCGTAGCGGGGCTCAGACCGGTTCAAGGGACGCACGCCGGGGCGCGCGTCCGGTGAGGACCATGTCGGTCGTGAGAACGACCAGCGCCACCCAGACCAGTGCGAAACCGACCCAGCGCTCGGGCGGCATGGGCTCGAGCAGCACGAAGACGCCGACCAGGAACTGCAGGATCGGAGCGAAGTACTGGATCAGACCCATGTATGTCAGAGGCAGGCGCCGGGCCGCGGCGGCGAAGAACAACAGCGGCACAGCGGTCACAACACCTGCTGCCAGCAGCCCCACGGTATGCCAGATGGACACGCTTCCGAAGGTGAGACCGGAGACAGAGGCCACCACGATCAGCTGCACCACGGCGATGGGTGCGAGCCAGACCGTTTCGAGGGTGAGTCCGGCGACGGCATCGACGTCGCGGCCGACCCTTTTCTTGATCAATCCGTAGAATCCGAACGAGAACGCGAGGATGAGCGACACCCACGGCAGCGAGCCGTAGCCGACGGTGAGCACGACGACGGCCCCGAGGCTGATTCCCACGGCCACCCACTGCAGCAGGCGCAGCCTCTCGCGCAGCAGAATGACGCCGAGGAACACGGTCACGATCGGGTTGATGAAGTAGCCGAGGGCTGCCTCGACCACGTGGCCGCTGAGGGCGGCGAAGACGTAGGTCTGCCAGTTGACGAAGATCAGCAGGCCGGCCAGACCCATGGTGAACACGATGCGAGGCCTCCGCAGCAGCGCGAGGAAGGACTTCCACTTGCGCGTGACCGTGATCAGCAGTGCGCAGAACACCAGGGAGAAGAGAACCCGCCAGGCCACGATCTCGAAGGCACCACTGGGCGCGAGGAGCAGAAAGTAGAGCGGCAGCGTGCCCCAGAGGGTGTAGGCGAGGACCGCGTAGATCAGTCCCTTGCTCTGCTCCGACCGCGCCGGGCGGGCCGCGCGGATTTTCCCGGGTGGAAGAGGGTCTTGCGCCACAGCGGACCTTTCTTAACGACGAATCCCGGATGGCCAGGGCCATCCGGGATTCTATCGTTGCGTGGGTGTGGCTAGCGAACGACGACTGCGAGCACGTCGCGGGCCGACAGGACGAGGAGGTCCTCACCACCGAACTTGACTTCGGTTCCACCGTACTTGGAGTAGATCACCTTGTCGCCGACGGCGACGTCGAGTGGAATGCGGTTGCCGTTGTCGTCAATGCGGCCGGGGCCGACTGCGACAACTTCGCCCTCCTGGGGCTTTTCCTTGGCGGTGTCAGGAATGACCAGACCTGATGCGGTGGTCTGCTCTGCGTCGACCTGCTTGATGACGATGCGATCCTCGAGCGGCTTGATGGAGACCGACACGGTTGACCTCTTTCTTAGCTAAGACATAGTTAGCAGACTCACAGCGAGAGTGCCAAGACGAGTTTAGGGCGCATCTGGCACTCACGCAACGTGAGTGCCAGATGCGTCGTGTTGATAGGTTTACACGATGGAACGCTCAGAGCTCGTCGAGCTGTTATCGCCGGGCGGTTTGCGCCTGCTGGACTCGTTGCCGCCGTACGACGCGGCCGCCGACGTCGTGCGGGTGGTGAGCGAACTCCGCAAGGCCGGACACAGCCCCGAGCTGGTCACCGCGGTGCTCAGCCAGTCCCGGCTCCGAGCCAGGGCCGTGCCCAAGTTCGGCGAGTTCGCCGGCCGCATGCTGTTTACGGAGGCCGGCCTCGAGCAGGCCACCCGGCTGCGGGTGGCGGCGCTGCACGCCGGCCGCTTCGCGGGCGCGTCCCTGAACCGGGTCGTCGACCTCGGCTGCGGCATCGGAGGCGACGCCATGGCCCTGGCCGCCATGGACCTCACGGTGACGGGGGTGGACGCCGACGAGGTGACCGCGACCGTCGCCAGCTACAACCTGGCTCCGTTCGAGAACGCGAGCGTGCTGCACTCGTCCGCGGAAGACGTCGATCTGGCCGGCTTCGACGCCGCCTGGCTCGACCCGGCCCGGCGCACCGCCGGGCACTCCAACACCTCGCGCCTGACCCGGCCGGAGGACTACTCCCCGCACCTCGATTTTGTCTTCGGTCTCAGTGAGCGGATGCCCGTCGGCGTCAAGCTCGGGCCGGGCCACGACCGCGAGCTGATCCCCGCGGAGGCCGAGTCTCAGTGGGTCTCCGTGGACGGCAAGCTCGTGGAGATGGGGCTGTGGTTCGGAGCACTGGCGCGCGCCGGCATTCGTCGCTCCGCCCTGCTGCTCGGCCGGACCGGGATCCACGAACTGACCGCGCCCCACGACAGCACGGATGCCCCGGTGGGAGTGCTGGGCGACTACCTGTACGAGCCGGACGGCGCGATCATCCGTGCCCGTCTGATCGGGGACCTGGCCCGGTCGCTCGACGCGTCGATGCTGAGCGAGGGGATCGCGTACCTCACCTCCGAGACCCTGCAACGCACGCCCTTCGCCACCGCATTCCGGGTGCTCGAGGTGCTGCCGGTCGACGAGAAGAAGCTGCGGCTGGGCCTACAAGAACGCCGCATCGGCACTCTCGAGATCAAGAAACGCGGCGTGGACGTCGACCCGGCCACCCTGCGCACCCGACTGAAGCTCAAAGGCCCCGAGTCGGCGACGCTCGTGCTCACCCGGGCCGCCGGCCACCGGGTGGCTCTGCTGGTGGAGCGGATTCCGCCACTCGACTGAGGCCAGCGGCGAAGGACAGCATGGCTCAGCCGGGCACGACCGTCAGCACCTGTGTGACGATCAACACCCACCCGACCGCGAGGACCAGCCCGGCCAGCCCGGTCCACAGCCCGTAGGCCCACGCGGTGCTGGCACGGCGCTCGGTCACGCGGGCCATCACGGCCAGCACGACCGCGGCCAGGGAGAGCGCCGCACCCCAGACGCCGAAGACCGCGATCAGCAGCCCCAGCAGCCCGAAGACGAGCGATGCGATGGACAGCCCGCCCTGGCCTGCCTGCGCGGTCAGCTCGCTGTCGGTGTAGACGTACGGCACCCATTCGGTAGGGGCTGTGATGGTCGACGCGTAGTCCAGCTCCCCCGGAGCGGGCGCCGGAGGCCGGGTGAGGTCGACCCGGAAGTCATCGTTGCGGGACCAGTCCCGTTCCTCCCCAACCATCCCCGCTGCTATCTTCCGCTCAGTACGACGAGGTGGGGATGGTGGCGAAGAAGACAGACCAGATCACGATACTGACCAGTGCCAGACCGACGCCGATGAACCCCGTGATCAGCCCGGTCAGCCAGAAGCCCCTCGCCTGCGGCTCCTTCGACTTACCGAGGAAGCCCAGGACGACCGCGGCGGCGGGGATGAACAGTCCAAGGATGCCACCCACAATCGGGAGGAACACGATCGGCGAGCCGAGCACGCCGATAACGCCGGCGACCAGCGCCAAGATGCTGAAAATCGGCTGCTTCGCGGCGACCGCACCGAAGGGCGACGAATACGCGTCGCCATGGGCAGGCGCCTGGGTCACCGCCGGGGTGCCGTAGCCGGGCGGCGGGGTCGCGGCGCCGTAGGCGGGCGGGACGGAGGCCGGCGGGGTCGGGCCGTTGTACGCCGGCGGGGCGGCGGACGCCCCCTGCTCGTCGCGCGGGATATCGGGGACCTGCGGCACGTCAGGCACCTCCGGCACGCCGGGCACCTGGGGCACGTCAGGCACGCGGGGCACGTCAGAGTTGCTGGGGTTGTTGGAATCGCTCATGCGAATTCATTCCTTTCCGGACAACGGGGTGGCGTCGCTAATTGCATATCGGGTCACGGGTCATCGACGCGCGGAATTTCTGCCCGTGGCCACCGGGTCAGTAGGTATTGAGCAGGGTCGGGTCGTTCGCGATCGCGATCATCAACGGGATCAGCAGGACGACGGCCAGGAGCTGAGCCGCCAGGCCGGCGTAGCCGACAATGAGGCCGGCAATCGCGAGTCCCCGTCCCTTTTCTCCAGTCTTCCCGATCTGGCTCAGACTGATGTGGCCGGTGATGATGCCGACCAGGGAGATCCCGAGCACCGAGGTCACGAGCGACACAATGGACAGCACGTTGTACTTCTCGGACGGGCCCTGCGGCGCGTAGGACTGGGGGTAGCCCGGCTGGGCGTAGGCCGGAGCGGCCTGCGCCGCCGGCGGCTGGAACTTGGGCGGGTTAACCGGCGGCTCGTTGGGGTCGGTCATGTCGATTGCTCCTTCGGGAATGGTGCATCTGAGCTGCCAATCTGGCTCCCAGTCGGACAAGGTGTTGATCGCACGAACAAACGTCGCCTGCCGAAGCCAGAATACCCGTCCGGTGGCGAAATACCGGTGGGAGGGGGTTTCAGACCTGGATCTCGGAGACCGGAAGGGTGGAGTCCGCCCCGAACTCCAGTGACGAAGGCGCATGTCCGGCCATGATCAGCTGCGCCCCGAGGGCCGCGATCATGGCACCGTTGTCGGTGCAGAGCGACAGAGGCGGGATGCGCAGGGCGATGCCGGCGGCATCCGTGCGCTCCTGGGCCACCTGACGCAGCCGGGCGTTGGCGATCACGCCGCCCCCGAGCAGGAGCCTCGGCACACCGAGGTCGACGCAGGCCGCGACTGACTTGGTCAGGAGGATGTCGACGACCGCCTCTCGGAAACTGGCGGCCACGTCGGCCAGCGGCACCGACTCATCCGCGTCGCGTCTCTGCTCGACCCAGCGCGCGACCGAGGTCTTGAGCCCGGAGAACGAGAAGTCGTACCGGTGTTTCGCCATGTCCTTGGGCTGGCTGAGACCGCGGGGGAAACGGATGGCGGCGGGATTGCCTTCCCGCGCGGCCCGGTCGATCTGGGGTCCGCCCGGGTAGGGCAGGCCGAGCAGGCGGGCCACCTTGTCGAAGGCCTCGCCGGCCGCGTCGTCGATGGTCTCGCCGAGCAGTTCGACGTCGGAGACCAGATCGCGCACCAGCAGCAGTGAGGTGTGACCGCCGCTGACGAGGAGCGCAACGGTGGGGTATTCCAGCGGCTTCGTGGAGTCGTCTGCGCCGAGTCGAAGCACATCGGCCCCGACGTGACCGACGAGGTGGTTGACCGCGTAGATCGGTTTGCCGAGCGAGATGGCGAGTGCCTTGGCCGCGCCGACCCCGACCATGAGCGCGCCGGCCAGACCGGGGCCGCAGGTCACGGCCACCGCATCGATGTCCTCCAAACGGATGCCGGCCTCCAGCGCGGCCGCCCGGATCGCCGGAACGAGCTCCTCAAGGTGTGCGCGCGCGGCCACCTCCGGCACGACTCCGCCGTAGCGGGCGTGTTCGTCCATCGACGACGCGATCGTGTTGGAGAGCAGGGTGGTTCCGCGCACGATTCCGATTCCGGTCTCGTCGCAGGAGGTCTCGATGCCGAGCACGAGCGGGTTGGCGCGGTTCTGCGCGGTCATCGCGTTCAGGGTGGTCTGCGCGTTCAGGGCGGTCATTCGGTGGCCTCCAGTGCGGCCTCTGCCGGTGTCATCTGCATCTCGGCGTCAGGCACGTGCAGTCGCATCACGATCGCGTCGACGTTGTCGGGCTGGTAGTAGCCAGGGCGGATGCCCAACTCCTCGAAGCCGAGTCGGCGGTAGAGTTCCTGGGCCGGCGGGTTGTCGGCGCGCACCTCGAGGAACACCTCGCGCACGCCCCGCTTCCGGGCCTCGGCGATCAGGCTGAGCATCAGGGTTCGGCCGAGGCCGTGGCCGCGGGCCTCTTGGGTGACCGCGATGGTCTGAATGTCGCCCTCGCGCGCTCCCTGCAGGGCCTGCAGCCCGGCGTAGCCCTCGATCCGGTCGGGCTCATCGGGGAGGAAGGCCACCAGGTAGTAGCAGTTCGGGTTGACCACGTCCTGGGCCATCGCCTCGGCGGACCACGCGTCGTTGACGAAGATACGGGTCTCAAGCGCCATGATGGCGTCCACATCGGCGGCTCGGGCGCGCCGCAGCTGCCACATTATCAACTCACCCGTTTCGGGCCGTTGGACACGGTGACATCCGGCGAGCGCAGGTAGAGCGCCGTATCGGCGGCGAACGGGCGCTGGTGGGCCCACATCAGCTCGGCAACCTGCCCCAGCTCCCCGGCAGACACGGCGACCGCGTCGAAGCGGGGCACCCCAGCGTGCGCCCAGCCGGGCTCCCGCAGCACGGCTGGCCGGGCCACACCAGGACCGTCGACCCGGATCGGGAGACCCACGGCATCCGCCCCGCTGTACACGGACCAGTTCACCTCGCGGCGACGGGCGTCGGTGACGACGACGAGCGGGCCGGTGTGGCCGGCCTGGTAGCGGCCGAAGGCGAGCGCATCGTGGCTGACGACGGGCACGAAGGGCACCCCGGCGCCCAGCGCGAAGACCCGCGCGGCGGCGATGCCCACACGGAGACCGGTGAAGGGGCCGGGACCCATGCCGCCGACCACCGCGGAGAGGCCGCTGATCGGCACGGCCGCGTCGCTGAGGCAGTCGGCGATCAGGCGGCCGACCACCTCGGCGTGGCGCATAGTGTCGTCGGTGGCGTGTTCGGCGATGACGCCTCGGGCGAGATCCACGACCGCGACGCTCGTTCCGGCGGAAGTATCGATGGCGAGAAGCACCTCACCAGCCTATTCGCTGTGTCCGATGCGCTGTGCCGCTAATGCGCTGTGCCGCCGACGGGCTGTGCTGCCGATCCTGCTCCGCCAAGCCTGCTCGTCGGCCGCCCTGAACGAATTCGACGGAGATTTTGGGCTCTGGAGCCGGATCGGGCCCACTATGGGCCCGTAGGAGCAAAATCTCCGTCGAATTCGTTCGGCCAGCGGGGGCCGTGCGGGGTGACCGTGACCGTGCGCGGCTCGTCGAGGTCAAGCACCTCGGCCTCGTCGGCGACGACGGATGCGGCCGCCTGCGAGGCCCCGACGGGCCGTTCGATCTCGATATCGAGCCAGGAGTCGGCGATACCGTTGAGCATCCCGCGACCCCACTCGACCACGACGATCGACCGAACGAAATCGATGTCGAGGTCATCCAGCTCGAGGGCGCTTCCGAGCCGGTAGGCGTCGACGTGCACGAGCGGGGGTCCGCCGATCGTGCTGGGGTGGGTGCGGGCCAGCACGAAGGTGGGGCTGGTGACCGAGCCGCGCACCTGCAGACCCTCCCCCAGGCCGCGGGTGAAGGTCGTCTTTCCGGCGCCGAGGGGCCCGGTCAGCACGATCAGGTCGCCGGCCTGCAGCAGCCCCGCGACCGTGCGGCCGAACTCGTGCATGCTGTCGGCGTCGGGGATGACGGCGCGCATCAGCGCGAACCGCCGCCGGGCCGAACGCCGCCGCCGGGCCGCGTGCCGCCCGCCGCGCCGTCGACCGCGTTCCGGTAGCTGCGGGTAACCCGGCGGCCGATCCGGGTAACGATCTCGTAGTTGATGGTGCCGGCGGCGTCGGCCCAGTCGGTCGCGCTCGGCACACCGGTCTCCGGGTTGCCGAACAGTACGACCTCGTCGCCGACCGTCACGCGTTCCTGGCCGACGCTGACGACGAACTGATCCATCGCGATGCGCCCGACCAGCGGATGCGAGTGTCCAGAGATGTCGACCCACGCGGTTCCGGAGGCCTGGCGGGGCACGCCGTCCGCGTAGCCGAGTGGCACGAGGGCGAGGTAGCCGTCGACCGGTGCCCGCCACAGGTAGTCGTAGGACACCCCGGCCCCCGCAGCCACGCGGCGCACGGCGGCGACGCGCCCCCGCAGCGTCATCGCCGGGGTGAGGCCCAAATCCCGCGACGTCTGGTCCGCGAACGGCGACAGACCGTAGATGCCGATGCCCACCCGCACCATCGAGAAGCGGGCGGCCGGCACGCGCAGCGCCGCCGCGGTGGACGCCAGGTGGATCAGAGACGGGGCCAGCCCGGTGTCGGCGGCGAGAGCGACACCGCGTTCGAAGCGCTCGATCGCCTCGGCGTCGTCGACCGGGGACGCATTCGACAAGTGGCTGAAAATGCCGGTCACGGTCAGGCGGCCGGCCTGCTCGAGCTGGGCCGCCAGAGCGAACGTCTCGGCCCAGTCCGGTTCGTTCACGCCGTTGCGGTTGAGCCCGGTCTCGAGCTTGAGGTGCACGTCGGCCACGCGACCGAGAGCGGCGGCGGCCTCGGCGACCTGGCGCAGCTGCCGCGCCGAGGACAGCCCGAGGGTGATGCTCCGGGTGATGGCGACGGTGAAATCCGCATCCGGATCGTGCAGCCAGGCCAGGACGGGCGCGTCGATGCCGGCGGCCCGCAGCTCGAGCGCCTCGTCGACGTCGGCCACCCCGAGCCAGTCGGCGCCCGCGGCGAGCGCGGTGCGGGCGACCGGCACTGCCCCATGGCCGTAGGCGTTCGCCTTGACGACGGCCATCAGGTGCGGGGTGCCGGCCACTTGCCTGAGGTGCGCGACGTTGGCGTAGACCGCGCCCAGGTCGACGACGGCCTCGCGGTATCCGGTCATGCCCCGCCCTCCGCGACCACGAACGCACAGGCCACCCCGGCGTCGTGAGTCATGGTCAAGTGCACTGTGTCAATGCCGCGGGCCGTCAGTGCCGCCGCGGTAGCCCCGTGAAGCACGAATCCCGGGTTGCCGTGCGCGTCGGTCACGACGTCCATCTCCTGCCAGCTGGCACCGGCACTGTCGCCGAGCGCTTTGATCAGTGCCTCCTTGGCCGCGAAGCGCGCGGCCAAGGAGTGCATCGGCAACCCGCGCTCGGCTTCCGTGAAAAGCCGCGGAATAAGCCCAGGCGTGCGCAAGACCTGCCGTTCGAAGCGAGCGAGGTCGACGATGTCGACCCCGATGCCCCGGATCATCCGGTCAACCCTTGCACCCTGTGCTGCACCCTCCGGCTACTCCGACTCGAGGACTGGCGCTACTCGACCGTGACGGACTTCGCCAGGTTGCGCGGCTGGTCGACGTCGAGGCCCTTCACCGTGGCGAGTTCCATGGCGAAAATCTGCAGCGGCACGACCGCGAGGAGCGGTTCGAACAGCGGCGAGGCCAGCGGGATGCGGATGACGGTGTCCGCGAACGGCAGCACCGCGACATCCCCTTCTTCGGCGATCGCGATGATGCGCGCGCCGCGGGCTCGGATCTCCTGGATGTTCGAGACCACCTTGGGGTGCAGGTGCGCGGAGCCGCGTGGGCTCGGCACGACGACGAAGACCGGCTGGCCGGGCTCGATCAGCGCGATCGGGCCGTGCTTGAGCTCACCGGCGGCGAAGCCCTCCGCGTGGATGTACGCGAGCTCCTTGAGCTTGAGCGCACCCTCGAGCGCAATCGGGAAGCCCACGTGGCGGCCGAGGAAGAGCACGGCACGCGTGTCGGCCATCCAGGTGGCCAGCTCGTGCACGGTCGACTCCTGCAGCAGCGTGGTCGCCAGCTTGTCCGGGATGGCCTGGAGCTCGGCGATCTGCACGGCGCACTCGGCTTCGCTGAGGCTGCCGCGCACCCGGGCCAAATGCAGGCCGAAGAGGTAGAGGGCGGCGATCTGGGCAGTGAAGCCCTTGGTTGAGGCCACGGCGACCTCCGGGCCGGCGTGGGTGTAGATGACGGCGTCCGACTCGCGGGGGATGGTGGCACCCTGCGTGTTGCAGATCGAGATGGCCTTCGCGCCCGCTTCCCGGGCGAACTTGACCGCCATCAGCGTGTCCATGGTTTCGCCGGACTGGCTGATCGAGATGACCAGGGTCTCGGGGTTCAGCACCGGGTCGCGGTAACGGAACTCGTGGCTGAGTTCGATGTCGACCGGAACCCGGGTCCACTTCTCGATGGCGTACTTGGCGACGTAGCCGGCGTTCGCCGCGGTGCCGCAGGCGACGACCACGATGCGACGGATGCCGGCGAGCACGTCGTCTCCGAATTCGGTCAGCTCGGGAACGACGGCCTGGCCCTCATGGATGCGCCCGCGCAGGGTGTTGCGCACGGCATCCGGCTGCTCGGAGACCTCCTTGGCCATGAAGCTGGACCAGCCGCCCTTCTCGGACGCGGAGGCATCCCAGGCGATGTCGAACTCTTCCACTTCGACGGCGTTGCCGTCGAAGTCGGTCACGGTGACGAGGTCCGGCGTGATCGTGACGATCTGGTCCTGGCCGATGGCGACCGCGCGGCGGGTGTACTCGACGAAAGCGGCGACGTCGGAGCCGAGGAAGTTCTCTCCGTCGCCCAGGCCGATCACGAGCGGGGAGTTGCGGCGGGCGCCGACGACGATGCCGGGCTGGTCTTGGTGGACGGCGAGCAGGGTGAAGGCACCGTCGAGGCGGGAGACGACAGCGCGGAACGCTTCGCCCAGGTCGCCGACGCGCTGGTATTCCCGGCCAAGCAGGATCGCGGCGACCTCGGTGTCGGTCTCACTCTCGAAGGTGAATCCCTCGGCGAGGAGTTCGTCCTTGAGCACGGAGAAGTTTTCAATAATTCCGTTGTGAATAAGGGCCAGCTTGCCGTTGTCACCCAGGTGCGGGTGCGCATTCACGTCATTCGGCGCCCCGTGGGTGGCCCACCGAGTGTGTCCGATCCCGGTGTTCCCATTATTGATCGGGTTCGCCTCAAGCTCGGCGGCCAGAACGGCCAGCTTGCCCGCTCGCTTAGCGGTATTGAGAGCACCCTCGCTGTCGATGACAGCGATCCCCGCGGAGTCGTACCCCCGGTACTCGAGTCGCCGCAGACCTCCCATCAGGACCTGAACGCTCTTGTTATCTCCGACGTAACCAACGATTCCACACATGACTGCGATATTAGTCCGAGTAAGCTCGGTGAAATGTCCGATCCGGTTGCGAGTCCCTGGAACAACGGCCACAGCACTCCTTTCGTCGAACTGGACCGGGCTGACTGGGCCGCCCTCGCGCCAACCACCCGGCTTCCGCTGCGGGAGACGGAGATCGTGCAGTTGCGGGGGCTGGGTGAGCCGCTCGACCTCAGTGAGGTGACGGATGTCTACCTGCCGCTCAGCCGCCTGCTCAACCTCTACGCCGCCGGTGCACGGCAGCTGCACCGCGCCACGAGCGACTTCCTCGGGGAGCGCGCCCAGCGCACGCCGTTCGTGATCGGGGTCGCCGGATCGGTCGCGGTGGGCAAGTCCACCATCGGCCGCTTGCTGAGGGAGCTGCTGGCCCGCTGGGAGGACACCCCGCGGGTCGAGTTGGTGACCACCGACGGTTTCCTGCTGCCCAACGCCGAACTCACCCGCCGGGGCCTGATGGACCGAAAAGGGTTCCCCGAGTCCTACGACCGGCGGGCCCTGCTACGCTTCGTGGCCGCGGTCAAGAGCGGTGCCGCCGAAGTGCGGTCGCCGTTCTACTCACACCTCAGCTATGACATCGTGCCCGACGCCCAGATCGTGGTGCGGCAGCCGGACATCCTGATCGTCGAGGGTCTCAACGTGCTGCAGCCGCCCGGACCGGGCCACGGCCTCGCCGTCAGCGACCTCTTCGACTTCACCGTATACGTGGACGCCCGCACGCAGGACATCGCTCGCTGGTACGAGGAGCGCTTTCTCAAGCTGCAGCGCGGCGCATTCAGTAATCCGAAGTCGTACTTCCACCGGTACGCGAGTATGACCGAGGCCGAGGCGCGGAGCCGGGCCCGGGAAATCTGGACCGAGATCAACGAACCGAACCTGCTGCGCAACATCCGTCCGACCCGATCTCGGGCGACCCTCGTGCTGCGCAAGGATCCGAACCACTCCGTCTCCAAGGTGCTGCTGCGCAAGGTGTGACCCGCCGTGTGTCACCGCACAGTGCGCTCCGCCGGGTGTCACCGCACAGGCACCCTCGACGTCCGGGCACCCTCGACGTCCGGGCACCCTCGACGTCCGGGCACTCCGGCCGTGAACCAATTCGACCGAGATTTTGGCGAAAAGCCGGTTTCTCTGGCTGTTTCGGAACGATTCGGCCACAATCTCCGTCGAATTCGTCAGGGGCGCGGGGCGGAGCGGGCGCGCGGGGCGCAGCCGAAAACGAGGGCGCGGGGCCCGCGGCCGAGAACGAGGGTGCGGCCGCGGGTGCGGCCGCGGCGAGAACTCTCTAGAGGGCGAGCTGCAGGCGCACGATGTCGGCCAGCTCGTTCGCGAGCCGGTCGGCGGTGCCCTGATCAGCCGCTTCGACCATGACGCGCACCATGGGCTCGGTGCCCGACGGTCGCAGCAGCACCCGTCCGGTGTCCCCGAGCTCGGCCTCAGCGGCACGGATAGCCTCCGCGATGACCTCGTTCGATTTCAGCCCGTGATGGTCGATGCCGCGCACGTTGACCAGGATCTGCGGGTAGACCGTCATCACCGAGGCGAGCTCTGCGAGGGTCTTGCCGGTGCGTGCCATCTCGGCGACCAGGTGCAGCCCGGTCAGGATGCCGTCACCGGTCGTGGCGAACTTGGTCATGATCACATGACCGGATTGTTCGCCGCCGAGGGACAGCCCGTCGACGTTGAGCTCTTCGAGCACGTACCGATCGCCGACCTTGGCCTCAATCATGCGGATGTCGTTGGCCGCCATGGCCTTACGCAAACCGAGATTGCTCATCACCGTGGCCACGAGCGTGCGGTCCTTCAGAACCCCGCGCTCGGCCATGGAGACAGCGAGGATCGCCATGATCTGGTCACCGTCGATGATGTTGCCGTCGCGGTCGACGGCCAGGCACCGGTCCGCGTCGCCGTCGTGGGCGATTCCGACGTCGGCACCGGCCTCGAGGACGGCACGGGAGAGATTGTCGAGGTGGGTGGAGCCCACCCCGTCGTTGATGT
The DNA here is from genome assembly GCF_004402815.1 of Cryobacterium sp. Hz7. Lineage (NCBI taxonomy): Bacteria > Bacillati > Actinomycetota > Actinomycetes > Micrococcales > Microbacteriaceae > Cryobacterium > Cryobacterium sp. Hz7. The sequence continues at coordinate 86,042 of NZ_SOFB01000048.1, read as the reverse complement.
TGTTGCCGTCGGGGTCGGCTCCGATGACCGTGAGCGTGGCACCGGCATCCGTGAAGACCTGCGGCGATACGCCGGCGGCGGCGCCGTGCGCGCAGTCGAGCACGACGTGGATGCCATCCAGGCGGTGCGGCAGCGTTCCGAGCAGGTGCACGACATAGCGGTCCTCGGCGTCCGCGAAGCGGCTGATGCGACCGACGTCTCCGCCGATCGGCGTGAGCATGTCGAGCGACAGGTGCTCTTCGATGCGGTCCTCAACGTCGTCGGGAAGTTTGGTTCCCCCGAAGGCAAAGAACTTGATGCCGTTGTCGGGAGCGGGGTTGTGCGAGGCGGAAATCATCACGCCGAAGTCTGCGCCGATATCGGCGATCAAGAAAGCCGCGGCGGGCGTCGGAATGACGCCCGCGTCGAGCACGTCCACACCGGAGCTCGCCAGTCCGGCCGCGACCGCGGCCGAAATGAATTCACCGGAGATCCGAGGATCCCGGGCGAGCACCGCAACGGGCCGACGGCCCTCTGCGCGACGCAACTCCGCGCGGCGGCCCTGAGTGAGGACCGCCGCACTGGCCTGGGCGAGGGCCAGAGCCAGGCCAGCCGTGAGATCACGGTTGGCCAGACCCCGGACGCCGTCCGTGCCAAATAGTCGAGGCATTTTTCTACGGTGCCAATCGACTTAACGCTTGGAGAACTGAGGAGCCTTACGGGCCTTCTTGAGTCCGGCCTTCTTACGCTCCTTGACGCGAGCGTCACGGTTGAGGAAGCCGGCCTTCTTGAGGATGGCGCGGTTGTTCTCTTCGTCGATCTGGTTCAACGAACGCGCGATACCGAGACGCAGGGCACCGGCCTGGCCGGAGGGGCCACCACCGGTGATGCGGGCGATGACGTCGTAGCTGCCGATGAGGTCGAGCACCTTGAACGGGTCGTTGATGAGCTGCTGGTGCAGCTTGTTCGGGAAGTAGTCCCCGAATTCGCGGCCGTTGACGGTGATCGTGCCGGAGCCGGGGACGATGCGCACGCGGGCGATGGCCTGCTTGCGACGTCCGACGGCTGCGCCGGGGACATTGAGGATGGCGCGGGGCGCCTTGGTTACAGTCTCGGTCGGAGTCTCGGTCGAGTAGCTCTCCGGAGCCTGGTCAATCTGATCTGCGATTTTCGCCACGATGGTGTGAATCCTTTTTTCTTAGAATCGAAAAGTCTGGGGGCCGGCGCTACTGAGCGACCTGGGCGAGGGTGTACGGCTTCGGCTGCTGCGCGGCGTGCGGGTGCTCCGGGCCGGCGTAGACCTTGAGCTTGGCCAGCTGGGCGCGGCCGAGCGTGTTCTTCGGCAGCATGCCACGGATGGCCTTCTCGACCGCGCGGGTCGGGTGCTTCTCGAGCATCTCCGAGTAGTTGGTGGCCGTGAGGCCGCCCGGGTAACCGGAGTGGCGGTACGCCATCTTCAGGTCGAGCTTCTTGCCGGTAAGGGCAATCTTCTCGGCGTTGATGATGATGACGAAGTCGCCCATATCCATGTGGGGAGAGAACGTTGCCTTGTGCTTCCCGCGAAGGAGAATGGCGGCGTGGCTGGCAAGACGACCGAGCACGATATCTGTGGCGTCGATGACGACCCAGTCGTGCTGGACTTCGCTTGCCTTGGGAGTGTAAGTGCGCGTCACTATTGAGCTGCTTTCTTGTTCGAACGGAGGTGTTCGTGAATCCCGCTCCGGGTGTGTTCCCAGAGAGGGAACACGATCGATGGAGGGCTCACGTTCGTGTGTCTGGCTGCAACGCACAGACACCAAGGAATAACACTAACGCCGTCGGCCCGGCAGCGCAATTCAACCATTACTCGGTGTCGTCGATGAGCTCCCGGCGCGCGCGCGTTTCGCGGGCCCGCACGGCGAGCAGTTCGTCGGCCGGATAGCCGACCTGAAGCAGCGTGAGACCCTGGGCGGGCATCACCTTGAACTCGCTGGTGCGGGCCCGCTCGATCCGGAGGTCGACGAGGCGGTCCCCGGACAGCCGCCCCTCCCCCACCGCGACGCAGGCCCCGACCAGCGCGCGCACCATGCTGTGGCAGAAGGCGTCAGCCTGAACGGATGCGACGAGCACACCATCCGGATCGCGGTACCAGCGGAACTCCTGCAGGGTGCGGATCGTGGTGGCCCCGGGCCGCGGCTTGCAGTAGGTGGCGAAGTCGTGCAGGCCGATCAGCGTCGCGGCAGCCGCGTCCATAGCGTCCACGTCGAGAGCGAAGCCGTGCCAGGTGGTGCGGAACCGCTGCAGCGGGTCGTGCCCGACGACGGAGTCGGCGATCCGGTACTCGTAGCGCCGGTAAAGCGCGGAGAACCGGGCGTCGAACCCGGGCGGGGCGAGCACGGAGGATGTGATCACGATTTCGGGCTGGGTGACGAGGATGCCGCTGAGCCGCCGCTGCACCATGACCGCCAGGGGCGTCGGGGGCCGCCCCTTGCCGCGGGAGATGCGCACGAGGCCGTCGGCCTGGTCGGGGTTCAGATCGAAGTGGGCGACCTGCCCGGTCGCGTGCACACCGGCATCCGTTCTCCCGGCCACGGTCAGGATCGGGGTCGGCGGGTGGCTGTGCAGGATGCCGGCCAGCCCGGCCTCGATCTGACCCTGCACGGTGCGGAGGCCCGGCTGCGTCGCCCAGCCGCTCATGCCGGTGCCGTCATAGGCGATGTCGAGCCTGATCCGGGTGGTGCCCGCTGCTTGGGTCTCGTCGGGCGCCGGGGGAAGAATCACGGAGGTAAGTGTACGGTCCGGTCCGGGTTATCGTAGAACCCGGACTTCGGTCCCCACCTGTCATGAAAATCTGCCGCCCCCGCCCTCTGACCCTCATCCGGACTCCGTGAACGTGCCCACCAAACGCCTGGCCGGTCTCGACGGCCTGCGTGGCATCGCCGTCGTTCTGGTCGTGGTGTTCCACTTCTTCCCCGCGGTCCTTCCCGGCGGATTCATCGGGGTCGACGTCTTCTTCGTGATCAGCGGGTTCCTGATCACGGGCCTCCTCATCACCGAACGGGACGAAACCTCGCGGATCGCGCTCGGTCGATTCTGGAAACGGCGGGCGCTGCGCCTGGTGCCGCCACTGGTCCCGCTGGTGCTGATCCTGTGCACTGCCGCCTGGCTGATCGGCGGCGACGTGCTGGTGGGCCTCGGCTGGCAGCTGCTCGGCGCGATCACCTTCGGCTACAACTGGGTATCGATCGCCGGGTCGGCGAGTTACTTCAGCGCCACGGCGCCGGAACTGTTCCGCAACCTGTGGTCGCTGGCGGTGGAGGAGCAGTTCTACCTGGTCTGGCCGTTCGCTCTCCTCGGCCTGCTGCTGGTGAGGAGCGGCCGGCTTCGCCTGGCACTCGTCGCCGGCCTGGCCCTGGCCTCTGCCGTCTGGATGGGGCTACTGTACGACCCCGCCGACCCCACCCGGGTGTACTACGGCTCGGACACGCACAGCTTCGGGCTCTTCACCGGTGCCGCGCTCGCGCTGCTGCTGCGCCGTTCGGGCCTCCCGGGCGGCACGGCACCCCGCCTCGCCGCCCTGCGCGACCGCTGGCGGCCGTGGCTGGGTCGGCTCGCCCTGGCCGGGGTTCTGGCGGCGGCGTTCGCCCTGCCCGACACCGGCCTGGCGACCTATCGAGGCGGACTGATGCTGGTGAGCCTGCTGACCGCGGTCGTGATCTGGGCGGCCGTGCGCGGGCCAGGCTTCGGCCAGGCGCTGGATACCGCGCCGCTGCGCTACCTGGGTGAACGCTCCTACGGCATCTATCTGTGGCACTGGCCGGTGCTCGTGCTCGCCCAGGGGGCGTGGCCGGCGGCCGCCGCGTCGCCGACCGTGCTGACGAGCATCGGAGTCGGGGTGCTGGCGGGCGCGCTGACGCTGCTGGCGGCCGGTGGATCGTACCGCTGGCTGGAACTTCCCGTGCGCACGAAGGGGGTGCGCGGCAGCATCCGTCGCCTGCGGCAGAGCACGAGCGGTGCGCGCACGATCCGCATGCCCGGCAGGCTCGTCTGGTTCGGCCTGTTCGGCGCCGCCGCGCTGTTTCTGGCGACCGGCACGACCGCGGCGCTGCTCACCGCTCCCGCCCAGACGAGCGCCCAGAGCGAGATCGAACGCGGCCAGAAGGCACTGGATGCTGCGCAGCGGCAGGCCGTGCAGAACGCACGGCGCGCGTCCCGGCCGGCCGTCAGCGCCATTGAACGCGCGGCGCCCGGGGACCTGATCACGGCCGTGGGCGACTCGGTGATGCTCGCCTCGGTCCCCGAGCTGCAGGCCGGCTTCCCGGGGATCGCGATCGATGCCACCGTCTCACGGGGCATGGGGGCTGCCCCCGACATCCTGGCCACCCAAGCCGAGGCCGGCACGCTCCGGCCGGTGGTCGTCGTGGGCCTCGGCACCAACGGGCCGATCCGTTCGAGTCAGCTGGCGGCCATCCGCGCGGTAATCGGCCCGGACCGGGAGCTGATCCTGATCACCGCCTTCGCCGAACGTGACTGGACGGCCGGGGTCAACGCCAGCCTGGCCGAGTACGCTGCCCGGCACCGCACGGTCGAGCTGGCCGATTGGAGCACGGCGATCGCCTCGCACACGGATGTGCTCGCAAACGACAACATCCATCCCGGTCCGGCCGGCGGTCGGATCTATGCCGACGTCATCCGGGCCGCTCTGGAACGGCTCGCCGAGCCGCCGCCGCAGCCGGGCCTCGAGGCGTATCGCCTGCCCGACCCTGCCGGGTCACCCTCTTTCCGGCCGCCGCTGCTGCCGTGACCAAGGCCGGGTCGGCCGGGTCGGCGGGTGCGGGTCCCGGGTGGGACTTGAGCTCAATGGTGAAGGCGAGACTGCGGGTGGTGGGCGTGAAACCCATGCCGAGGTACAGGTTCAGCGCGCCGGTCGGACTTTCGGAGTCGACGACCAGGGTCGCCCGGGCCAGACCCTCGGTGCGTGCGGCATGCAGATGCGTGCCGAGCAGGGTCAGGGCGATGTGTTTACCCCGCCATCCGTCGATGACGCCGACGAGGTCAACGTGGCTGCCGGTGTAGCCCTGGTTCAGCCAGTCGTCCTCGTTGACCGTGGCCAGGGTGAAGCCCACGACCTTCGGGGTGCCGTCGGGGCCGGCCGCGAGGGCCAGGTATGAGAGGTCGGGGCGGAATTTGCGACTCGTCACGAAGGAGTCCCAAGCATCGTCGCTCATCGGCTGGCTGGCCCAGTGATCCCGGAACGACGAGTCGCGCGCTTCGTGAACGGCCGCAGAGAGCTCCGAGGTATACCGGATGACGCGGATGTCAACCGGAAGGTCGATCTCGGGGATCGGCTCGTCGAGGCGCCGCTCGAGGGACTGGAAGTATCGGGCGCATTCCATGCCGAGGCGCCGGAACAGACGGGTGCTGCGGTACGCGGTCTCGTCGGTGTAGGCGAGGATCCAGCGTGGAACCGAGGGATCGTCGGTGGCGAGCTGCTGCTCGGCCCGGCCCAGCTGCCACGCGAGCAGCTCGCGGCCGATTCCGCGTCCGCGGTAGTCGGGGTGCACCCCGCCGACCAGGATCGCGCGGGCCAGCGTCTCGCGCGGCGGCGCCATCACCATTCCCATCGCCACGAGGGTGCCGTCGGCGGCGAACCCGATCAGGGAATCCCGCTCCGGATGGAAGTACGACAGACCGAAATCCCGCTCGATTCCCTCCCGCGTCGTCAGGTGGTATGGATGGTCCGCCTTGCCGACCGCTCGGGTGAACCGCCACAGATCGTCGGCGTCCGACACCGTTGCCGGACGCCACCGGGCGATCTCAGGGTGGGCGGGCCCCGGCGCGTCGGGCGTCAGGGCTGCACGCCGCCGCGGGCCCTGATTCTGGGTTCCGGTCGGGCGTTCCATGGCCGACATCGTAGCCGGGGCCCCGCGTGGGCGCTAGCCCGTCGCCGGGGCACAAAGAGAGGGACCCGACCGAAGTCGGGCCCCTCTCAATTCAACACAGCGATTCAGCTGAGCCGATACAGCGCTGGTGCTTACTTGGATTCCTCAGCGGCAGCGACATCATCCTCGACGACGTCAGCTTCGACAGCAGCATCCTCGACGACGACCTCGGCCGGAGCCTCGGCAACGGGCGCTGCCGCGGCAGGCTTGGAAGCAGCCTTGGCGGAGGAGCGCTTGACCTTCGGGGTGACGGGCTCGAGAACGAGCTCCATCTGCACCATCGAAGCGTTGTCGCCCTTGCGGAAGCCGAGCTTCGTAATGCGGGTGTAACCGCCCTCACGAAGGGCAACCTGAGGTGCGATCTCGGTGAAGAGCTCGTGCACAACGGTCTTGTCGCCGATAGTGGCAAGCACGCGACGACGGGCGTGCAGGTCACCCTTCTTTGCGAAGGTGATCAGTCGCTCGGCGACCGGACGCAGGCGCTTGGCGCGCGTCTCGGTCGTCTTGATGGACTTGTGGGTGAATAGGGATGCGGCCAGGTTGGCGAGCATGAGGCGCTCGTGGGCCGGTCCGCCTCCGAGGCGGGCTCCCTTAGTGGGCGTAGGCATTGGTTATCTCCAGTATCAAAGTCGAAAGTCAGTCTGAACGACTGCTTTAGATGGTTTCTTCGTCGTAGCCGCTGTAGAAGTGGGCGCCATCGAATCCGGGCACCGAGTCCTTCAGGGACAGGCCGAGCTCAACGAGCTTGTCCTTGACCTCATCCACCGACTTCTGTCCGAAGTTGCGGATGTTCATCAGCTGGGTCTCCGAGAGGGCGACCAGTTCGCTGACGTTGTTGATGCCCTCGCGCTTGAGGCAGTTGTACGAGCGAACCGACAGATCGAGGTCTTCGATCGGAATCGACAGCTCGGTCGACAGCACGACATCGACCGGCGCGGGGCCAATTTCGATGCCCTCGGCGGCGGTGTTCAGCTCACGGGCCAGACCGAACAACTCGGTCAGCGTGCGACCGGCGGATGCGATGGCGTCGCGAGGCGAAATCGCCGACTTGGTCTCCACGTCAACGACGAGGCGGTCGAAGTCGGTGCGCTCACCGGCACGAGTTGCCTCGACGCGGTAGGTGACCTTGAGCACGGGCGAGTAGATCGAGTCGACCGGAATCTGGCCGGCCTCAGAGTACTCGTTGCGGTTCTGGGTCGCCGACACGTAGCCGCGGCCGCGTTCGATGGTCAGTTCGAGTTCGAACTTGGCCTTGTCGTTCAGCGTGGCGATGACCAGCTCGGGGTTGTGCACCTCGACACCGGCCGGAGCCGAGATGTCGGCGGCCGTGACCTGGCCGGCACCCTGCTTGCGCAGGTACGCGGTGATGGGCTCGTCGTGCTCGCTGGAGATGACGAGGCCCTTGATGTTGAGGATGATCTCGGTGACGTCTTCCTTGACACCGGGAACGGTGCTGAACTCGTGCAGCACACCGTCGATCCGGATGCTGGTGACAGCGGCTCCGGGGATCGATGATAGGAGGGTGCGGCGCATCGAGTTGCCGAGTGTGTAACCGAAACCAGGCTCAAGAGGTTCGATGACGAACCTGGATCGGAACTCCGAGATGTTCTCTTCGGTGAGCGTGGGGCGCTGTGCAATAAGCACTGTTGATTCCTTTCGGCTAAGTGTCCGCTATATGACACCTGCGTGGCGAGGTTTTGAGTTGTGTGTCTCTCGACAAGCCCGACAATCGAGCACATCGTCGAACGAGGGAGGGGTGATGCCCCACGACCCGCCACAGCCGGGCCCGTCCTGTGACGGGCCCGGCCGATGGCGAGATGCCGGTTGGTTAGACGCGACGACGCTTGGGCGGACGGCATCCGTTGTGCGCCTGGGGGGTGACGTCGTTGATCGAACCGACCTCGAGGCCGGCGGCCTGGAGCGAACGGATCGCGGTCTCGCGGCCCGATCCCGGTCCCTTGACGAAGACGTCAACCTTCTTCATGCCGTGCTCCTGCGCCTGGCGGGCAGCCGACTCGGCAGCCAGCTGCGCGGCGAACGGGGTCGACTTGCGCGAACCCTTGAAGCCGACTCCACCCGAGGACGCCCAGCTGATGACCGCACCGGTGGTGTCAGTGATCGAGACGATGGTGTTGTTGAAGGTGCTCTTGATGTGGGCCTGGCCCACAGCGACGTTCTTCTTTTCTTTCTTGCGCGGCTTCCGAACGGCCGACTTTGGTGCTGCCATGAATTTCTCCTGAATCCTAAAGGCGAGACGGGCCAGGCCGAGGCCTAGCGCGCCTTCTTCTTGCCGGCTACGGTACGCTTCGGGCCCTTGCGGGTGCGAGCGTTGGTCTTGGTGCGCTGGCCACGAACGGGCAGGCCCTTGCGGTGGCGGATGCCCTCGTAGCTGCCGATCTCGACCTTGCGGCGGATGTCAGCGGCAACCTCACGGCGGAGGTCACCCTCAACCTTGAAGGTTCCTTCGATGTAGTCACGGAGGGCGACGAGCTGATCGTCACTCAGGTCCTTGACTCGGATGTTTCCATCGATTTCAGTGTCGGCGAGGGTCTTGAGTGCCCTCGTGCGGCCAACACCAAAGATGTAAGTCAGTGCAACTTCCACGCGCTTATCGCGAGGAATATCAACGCCGGCTAGACGTGCCATTGTGGCTTCTCCTGTATATGAGTGGAGGTCTGTGACAGTGCCTGTTCATCGGCCTCCAACCGATGGTGTCCCCCCGAAGGGTTCCCGGCACTGCTATTTTATGTATTCAGTTGCATCTCGACCGACTCGACCGTGATCGAGCCTGGCGAGATCAGCCCTGACGCTGCTTGTGACGAGGGTTCTCGCAGATGACCATCACGTTGCCATTACGGCGGATGACCTTGCACTTGTCGCAGATCTTCTTGACGCTGGGCTTGACCTTCATGGTGTGTCCTTGTATTCGCTGTCTTCGTACCCCAGGAACGCCTCGGGCCGTTACTTACAGCACTCTCTACTTGTAGCGGTAAACGATCCGGCCGCGAGTCAGGTCGTACGGGCTCAGCTCCACGATCACACGATCCTCAGGGAGAATACGGATGTAGTGCTGACGCATCTTGCCTGAAATGTGGGCAAGAACTTTGTGGCCGTTGCTCAACTCGACGCGAAACATCGCGTTGGGAAGAGCTTCGACTACCGCGCCCTCGATTTCGATGACACCGTCTTTTTTGGCCATAACTCACTATCGCTAGGGTATTGATTGCTGGTCGTGCGTGGATTGTGGTGCACTGATACGCCGCATACGTGCGCACAAGACACCAAGGATTTACTCTATGGTACGGAGTTGCCTTTTGGCAATTCTTCCCTATAATCCCTCGGGGGATTCTCCGCTCAGAGGGCCTTCTGCACCGCGGCCACGACCAGGACCACGTCGGCGAACAGCGGATGCGCGGCGTCCAGGCCGCACACCGACGCGGTGAACGATTCGGCTGTCTCGTCGCGCAGCATCCGTTGCAGCAGGGCGCTCTGCTCATCGTCGGCGACGTCGAACCGGAGTGCGGCTTCGACGGCTGCGAGCAGCGCGACCGGGCGGGTGCCGTGTTCGGCGATCTCGGCGGCAGGGCCGATGAACCGTTCGTGGCGGCTGAGCTTGCGCAGCGGCTGGCGGCCGACGCGCTCTACCGTGTCGGGCAGGGACGGGTTGGCGAAGCGCACCAGGATCTTCTCCCGATAGGCGCGCTGGGCGTCTACGTCGAGGCCGTGCTTGGCCACGAGCAGGGCCGAGGTTTCCTCGAGCACCGCTCGGACGCCGTCCAGCACCGCCGGCACCAGGAGCGCGTCGGAGATCTTGGAAGCCCCGGCGACACCGCCGAGGTAGGCGACGGTCGCGTGTCCGGTGTTCACCGTGAACAGCTTGCGCTCGATATACGGCGCGAGATTGTCGACGAAAGTCGCACCCGGGATGACCGGCACGGCGCCGTTGAAGGCGCCCTGCTCGATGACCCACTCGTAGAAGGCCTCGACGGTTACGTCGATGCCGTCGCTCTCGGCCTGGCCGGGCACGATGCGGTCGACTGCCGTGTTGGCGAAGACGACGCGCTCGGCCACAGCCGCTCGCTCCGGCTCCGGCACGTTGGCCCAGATCTGTTCGGCGATGACATCCGTGGCGTTGATGGCGTTCTCGCACGCCATCACGGCCAGGGGCGGCAACTCGGCCGACCGCCGCCCCAGTCCGGCCGCGATGACCGGTGCCACGAAGCGGAGGACGGTGGGGCCGACCGCGGTGGTGACGATATCGGCCGTCGCGATCTCGTCGATCAGTGCGGCCTCATCCGTGGCGCTGTTGATGGCCCGGAAAGTGTCGACCACGCGGGTGGTCGACACTTCCCCTGCCTCGTGCACGGCGTAGCTGCCGGCAGCCTGCAATGCGTCGATCAGGGAGACATTCACATCGGCGAAGACAACCTCGTATCCGGCATCGTGAAGCAGGAGGCCGACAAATCCGCGGCCGATGTTCCCTGCACCGAAGTGAATGGCCTTCATTCTGCGTTTACCTCCTCGAGGAGCATGAAGATGTCCTCTGCTGTGACGGCGTCAATCAATTTCTGCACTTCGTCCTCGTCCGAGAAGACGATCGCGATCTTCTGCAGGATTTCGAGGTGCTCATTGTTGAGCCCCGCGATCCCGACGGCGAAACGCACCTGCTGGCCGTTCCAATCGATCGGTTCGGCGTAACGCACGAGCGACAGGGCCGACCGGACGATCGACTCCTTGGCGTCGTTGGTCCCGTGCGGGATCGCCAGGAAATTTCCCATGTAGGTCGACACGCTGGCTTCGCGGTCGAACATCGAGTCGACGTAGTCTTCGCGCACGGCGCCTGCGGTGACGAGCAGGGCGCCGGCCTCACGGATTGCGTCGAGCTTCGTGGTGGCCGACCCCGCGGCCACGACGTTGCCCAGTTCCAGAATGCGGTCGGTCATCGCGCTACCTCCTCGGCCGCCTGGCCCTGAATCAGGGCGACGACGTCATCGTATTTCGGGCTGTTCATGAAATTCTCGACCGAGACATGCGTCGAGTCAGGAGACTTCGACTGGGCCCGGGCGGTCAGGTCCTGGTGCGTGATGACCAGGTCGGCCGTGCCGTCGAGGTTCGCGATCGCCTGGTTGGTCACGGTGATGCCGTCGAGACCGGCCTTCTTGATCTTGTTACGCAGCACCGAAGCGCCCATGGCGCTGGAGCCCATTCCGGCGTCGCACGCGAAGATGATGTTCTTGACACGGCGAGCGGTGGTGGCCGAAGTGCCGGAGGCTCCGAGGCCGCCGAGGATGGTGCTGGCCTTGCCCTTGTTTGCTTCGGTCTTGGCGATGGCCTCGGCCATGTCACCGGTATCGCCCGCGGTCAGGTCGCGCTTGCGGCTGGCACGGAGGATGACGGCTGCGATCAGGAATGACACCGTGGCGGCGCCGATGACGGAGAGGATGACGCCGACATAGCTGCCCGGGGCGGTCTGGATCAGGATAGCGATGATGCTGCCGGGTGAGGCTGGGGCGCGCAGGCCGGTTGCGAAGGCCACGTTGATGGCGACACCGGTCATGCCGCCGCCGACTGCGGCGAGGAGCAGTGCCGGCTTCATCAGCACGTACGGGAAGTAGATCTCGTGGATGCCGCCGAAGAAGTGGATGATGATGGCGCCCGGTGCGCTTGCCCGTGCGATGCCGACTCCAAAGAAGGAGAAGGCGAGCAGGATGCCCAAGCCGGGGCCGGGGTTCGCCTCGAGCAGGAACAGCACCGACTGGCCGTTTTCAGCAACCTGCTGCACACCGATCGGCGTGAGCACGCCATGGTTGATGGCGTTGTTGAGGAACAGGATCTTGCCGGGCTCGATGAAGATGCTGGCGATGGGCAGCAGGCTGTTGGAGACGAGCCAGTCGACGATCATCTCGAGGAAATTGCTGATCCCGGTCACGAGCGGGGCGATTCCGAAGAACGCACCCAGCGCGAGGATCATTCCGAGGATGCCGGACGCGAAGTTGTCGACCAGCATCTCGAACCCGGGCTTGATCTTGCCGGCCCAGAGGCTGTCAAGCTTCTTCAGGAGGTACGCGGATCCCGGGCCGACGATCATGGCGCCGATGAACATCGGGATCTCGCTGCCCACGATGACACCCATGGTCGCGATCGAGGCGATGACCGCACCACGCGTTCCGTAGACCATCCGGCCACCGGTGTTGGCGATCAGGAGCGGCAGCAAGTACACGATCATCGGTCCGACGAGCGTTTCCAAGGTCGCGTTCGGGGTCCAACCGGTCGGAATGAAGAATGCGGTGATCAATCCCCACGCGATGAATGCAGGGATGTTGGGCATGACCATTCCGCTGAGGAAGGTTCCGAAGCGCTGAACGTGCACACGGGTTCCTCCGCTCTTGGTCTTGGTAGCTGACGTCGTCGTCATTTCTCTGCCTTTCGTAGGGATGCGATGAGGAGTTACCCCGTCACGTTGCGACTTATTCAAGTCTGACCAAGGTGGTCGTGCGGGGCCACCAGAGACTTTTCCGCACCCCCGGAAATCTCGTGGCAGAGATCCGGCCAGGAGCGGCGTGGGAGACTTGCTTTTTACTTGGGAGTTTCATGCGATGAGCGACAAACAGACACGGATGCTGGATTTTCTGTCGCAGACACCGGCCTGGGTTACCGCCGGCGAGCTTGCCGACCTCCTGGGCGTCACGCCCCGAACCGTGCGCAGCTACGTCACGAACCTGAAACTGGCAGCCGGGCCGCTCGAGATCATCGAGTCGGGGCCGGCCGGGTACCGGCTGGACCTCGAGGCGTTCGCCGTGTTCCGCGCCAGGGGGCGCATTCCCTCGGACGAAGCCGAGACCCCGACGGATCGCCTTTACGCTTTGGTGCGCCGGCTCACGGAGTCCCACGAGGGGCTCGACGTCTACGCTCTGTCCGCCGAGCTGTTCGTCAGCGACTCCACGATCGACTCCGACCTGACCAAGGTGCGGCAGCTACTGCCCGCCACCGGGCTCACGCTCACCCGCCACGGCAGCGTGGTCACGCTCGCCGGCTCCGAGACCGACCGGCGGAGGCTGCTCAGCCGGCTGTTCCGCGAGGAGAGTTCGCGCGGTCTGCTCGAACTCCAGGCGATCCAGCGCGAGTTCGCCTCCGAGAGCCTCGGAGAGTTCAAGACGGATCTGATCGCGATGCTCGACTCGCAGGGGTATTTCGTCAACGAGTACGGCACCAACGACGTTCTACTCCATGTCGCCATCGCCATCGACCGGGTCACGAGGCGCACCTCACCCGTGGTGGCCGAGACCGCGGCATCCGTCGGCTCCCCCGACGCGATGACCCTCGCCCTCTCCGGGCTGATCGTGCGCCACTTCCACGTCGAACTGGGTGTCGGTGACCTCGACTACATCGCACTCCTGCTCAAGACCCGGGTGATCACACCCGGGCAGGACCAGCCGGCGCAGGTTCTGATCGAGAGCTTCGTCCGCCCCGAAGATCTCGACGCCGTGCGCCGGATCGTCGGCCAGGCCGGGGACGAGTTCCTGCTGGACCTCGCGGAGGAGAACTTCATCGTGAGGCTCACGCTGCACGTGCGCAACCTGATCAACCGGGCGACAGACCGCTCGTACTCGCACAACCCGCTCACCAGGTCGATCAAGACGTCCTACCCGATGATCTATGAGGTCGCCGTCTACATCGCCAGCCAGTTGCAGCGGCAGGAGCAGATCGTGATCAACGACGATGAGATCGCGTACATCGCGATGCACGTCGGTGCCCACCTTCAGCAGCAGTCCCGGCGCGAGGAGCTGGTCACGTGCGCTCTGATCTGCCCGAACTATTACGACATGCACGTGCTGCTGCGCGAACGGATCGAGCGGGTCCTCGGTGACGAGCTCGAAGTTGTGTCGGTGGTCACCCGCAGCGACGTCGACTGGAAGGCCCTGGATGCGAAACTCGTGCTCTCCACCATCGAACCGCAGTCGCCGGCCGAGGCCGTCATCGTGATCCAGCCGTTCCTGACCGAGGCCGACATCGACCGCGTGCGGAAGGCCGCCAGCCGCATCCGTCGTCTTCGCCGTCGCGCCGATCTCAAGGACGAGCTGCTGCAGTTCTTCGACGAGTCTCTGTTCGCGCACAACTTCCACGCCGCTGACGAGACCGCGATGATCCGCGCTCTCGGCGAACGGATGATCGCACACGGCGATATCGACGAGAGCTACATCGACGGCGCGATCGAGCGCGAGCTCATGTCGTCGACGGCGTTCACGGACAACGTGGCGGTGCCGCACTCGATGTCGATGACGGCAATCCGTACCTCGATCGCCGTCGTGATCAACGACACTCCCATGGCGTGGGGCGAGAACCGCGTCAACGTGGTGGCGATGGTCGCTTTCAGCGCCGCCGGGCGCAAGAGCTTCCAGACCGTCTTCGACCAGTTCGTGGAGGTCTTCTCAGACCGGGCCGACGTGCAGCGGCTGGTCAAGCGGTCGGTGGACTTCGCATCCTTCATCGACGAGCTCGTGCACCTGATGGACCAGTAGGCCACCAGTCGGGCTACTTCTTCGTTTCAGCCCAGTCACGCGTCTTGTACGCATAGATCGCGGCATCGAGCGCTTCGTCGCCGTTCTGCGAGGCGAAGACGCTCTCCTCCAGCAGGGCGATGCCGACCCCGGCGTGCACGGCCTGAAGGCGGATCTTCTCAAACCGGGGTGCCAGGTGGGGACCCACCAGAAGCACGTCGACCGGGCCGAGGGAGGCCGGCAGATCCGATTCGCTCCCCGCGAAGACGTGGACATCCAGACCGCGGGCCGCGGCGGTGTGCCGAACCCGATGTGCAACAAAGGCACTGGAGGCGCCAGCACCGCAGACGATGAGAATCTTCATGGAATCGCTCTTTCCCTGAGCCGCGACGGACGGTTTGCCCTCTTCTCCATCCTCCCGCCTCCGGAGTCCCGGAGAGACCAGATCCCCTCCCCCGAGCGCGGCTGGTTCGGGCCGTGTGCGGCTCCGGGAGCGGGTTCCGATTGCCGCGGGTGAGGAGCGATCGCGGGTGGCGGGTGAGTGGCGATTGGTCCATTTCTCGGACAGGCGAGAAGTTGACCGCAGCGCGGGGTGGATGCGCGCTGCAACCGCCGTCTCGTACGAGTCCGGAGCCCGGGGTCGACTCACCCCGAACGAATTCGACGGAGATTCTGCCCAAAACACCGCTTTCGGGCACGAAAACGGGTGTTTAACCCAAAATCTCCGTCGAATTGGTTTGGCATCGGGCACGACGTTGCGCGTGCGGAACGGCGTCCACGCAGTGCGGTGAGATCCGACGTTCCGTGTGCGGCTGGTTCGGGCCGTGTGCGGCTACGGGAGCGGAACGGGCGTGATGCCGAGCGGGGCCAGCCCCGCAGCGCCGCCGTCGGCGGCGGTGAGCACCCAGATGCCGTCCTTGTGCACGGCCACGCTGTGCTCCCAGTGCGCGGCGGCCAGGCCGTCGCTGGTGGCGACGGTCCAGTCGTCGTCGCGCACGAACGTCTCGATAGATCCCATGACGACCATGGGCTCGATCGCGATCACGAGACCGGGCTTCACGTCCGGACCCTTCTGGCGAACGCGATAGTTGAACACGGGCGGGGCCTCGTGCATGGACCGGCCGATGCCGTGGCCGACGTAGTCGGTGAGGATTCCGTAGTCGCCCTGAGACTCGACGTAGTCCTCGATGGCATCGCCGACCTCGTTGAGGTGACGCGCCACCGCGAGCCGGGCGATCCCGTGCCACAGCGACTTCTCCGTGACGTGCGACAGTTTCTCGCGCTCGGCGACGACCTCGGGCCGGGCCGGGTCCGGAATCACGAAGGAGAAGGCCGCGTCGCCGTTCCAGCCGTCGATGATGGCGCCGCTGTCGATCGACACGATGTCGCCGGCGGCGAGCACGCGAGCCCCCGGGATGCCGTGCACGACATCCTCGTTGACGGACGCGCAGACCGTGTGGTGGTAGCCCTGCTCCAGCTTGAAGTTCGGCAGGCCGCCTCGAGCCACAATGGCCGCCTCGGCGGCCGCGTCGAGCTCGAGGGTGGTCGCACCGACCCGGATGGCCGCCCGGGCCGCATCCAGGGATGCGGCCGTGGCCAGTCCGGGCGCGATCATCAACCGCATCTGCGCCGGCGACTTGTAGATGGATCGTCGAAGGCTCATCGTGAAGATCTCTGCAAACTGCTGAGGACGCGCACGCTGGGCGTGCACGACCGGGTTAGGAGGCGCTGGCTGCGTCTCCGCTGGTGACGGGCACGCTGGTGACGGGCACGCTAGTGACGGGCACGCTGGTGACGGGCACGGAGAGTCCGCGCTTGGTCAGAGCCGCAAGGATGCGCCCGGTCACTTCGTCGACGGCACCGAGGCCGTCGACCGTGACCACGAGACCGCGGGAAGAGTAAACGTCGATCAGAGGAGATGTCTGCTCCTCGTAGACGGAGAGGCGGTGCCGGATGACGTCAGCGGTGTCGTCCGCACGCCCCTGCTCGGCGGCACGCTTGAGGAGTCGGGCGACGACCTCTTCGGTGTCGGCGACGATAAGCACGACGGCGTCGAGTGCGTCACCGTCGGCCTCCAGCAACCGGTCCAGTTCCAGAACCTGCTCCTGCGTGCGCGGGTAGCCGTCCAGCAGGAATCCCTCGGTGGCGTCGGGCTGCTGCAACCGATCGGACACGATCGCGTTGGTGAGGGAATCGGGCACGTACGCGCCGGCATCCATGAACGCCTTGACTTGAAGACCCAGCTCGGTGTCGTTCTTCACGTTGAAGCGGAAGATGTCACCGGTGGAGATGGCCGGAACGTCGAAGGCCTCGGACAGGCGCTCGGCCTGAGTTCCCTTGCCCGCGCCGGGCGGGCCGATCAGCAGCAAACGGGTCATCGGAGAAGCCCTTCGTAGTGGCGCTGCTGGAGTTGCGCGTCGATCTGTTTGACCGTCTCGAGTCCGACACCGACCACGATCAGGATGCTGGCGCCACCGAACGGGAAGTTCTGGTCGGCTCCGATCGCGGAGAACGCGATCAGCGGCAGCAGGGCGATCAGGCCCAGGTACAGGGCACCGGGCAGCGTCACCCGGGTGAGAACGAAGTCCAGGTACTCGGCAGTCGGACGACCGGCACGGATGCCCGGGATGAATCCGCCGTACTTCTTCATGTTGTCGGCGACCTCTTCGGGGTTGAAGGTGATCGCGACATAGAAGTAGGTGAATCCGACGATGAGGAGGAAGTACAGCGCCATGTAGAGCGGATCGTTGCCCTGCGTGAGGTTGTTGGTGACCCAGGTGACCCACGCTGCCGGCGCCTGTCCGGCCGCCGGCTGGTTGAACTGCGCGATCAGGGCCGGAAGGTACAGCAGTGACGACGCGAAAATGACGGGCACGACGCCGGCCATGTTCACCTTGATCGGGATGTACGTGTTGTTCCCGCCGTAGGTGCGGCGTCCGACCATCCGTTTGGCGTACTGCACCGGGATGCGACGCTGGGACTGCTCGACGAAGACCACCGCGGCGACCACGACCAGACCGACCGCGATCACGATCATGAGGATGTCGAGGCCCTTCTGCTGCCCGATGGAGGCGAGCGATCCCGGAAAGAGGGCTGCGATCGAGGTGAAGATCAACAGTGACATGCCGTTGCCGATGCCGCGCTCGGTGATGAGCTCACCCATCCACATGATCAGGCCGGTGCCGGCGGTCATGGTGATGACCATGAGCATGATGGCGTACCAGGCGTCGTTGGTGAGCAGCTGCGAGCACTCGGCGCTGGCGGACGTGCCGTAGAGCGCTCCGCTGCGGGCCACCGTGATCAGCGTCGTCGACTGAAGGATCGCGAGGGCGATGGTGAGGTACCGAGTGTACTGGGTGAGCGTGCCCTGTCCGGACGCGCCTTCCTTGTGCAGTGTCTCAAAATGTGGGATGACCACGCGCAGGAGCTGCACGATGATCGAGGCCGTGATGTACGGCATGATGCCGAGCGCGAAGACCGACAGTTGCAGCAGCGCGCCGCCGCTGAAGAGGTTGACGAGCTCATAGAGGCCGCTGGCGTCCTGGTTCGCCGCCAGACACGATTGAACGTTTCCGAAGTCGACGAAGGGGGCAGGGATGAACGAGCCCAGTCGGAACAGGGCAACGATACCCAAGCTGAACCCGATTTTCCTGCGCAGGTCGGGTGTGCGGAATATCCGCGCGATGGCGCTGAACACAATGCCTCCAGTTAATAACGTGAAAAACGAGCTTGTCGAGACCAGCATCGAAAGATTTCGATTGGTGGCCTCGACAAGCTCGCTCAGCGTCTACGGACTTACTTGATTGAGCCACCCGCAGCGACGATCTTCTGCTCTGCTGAGCCGGAGACCTTATCCACTGCAATGTTCAGCTTAACCGCAATGTCACCATTGCCGAGAACCTTGACCTTCTCGTTGTCGCGAACGGCACCCTTGGCGACCAGGTCGGCGATGGTTACATCGCCGCCGTTCGGGTAAAGCTCGGCGAGCTTCTCGAGGTTGACGACCTGGTACTCGACGCGGAACGGGTTCTTGAACCCGCGCAGCTTCGGAGTACGCATGTGCAGCGGCATCTGGCCACCCTCAAACCCGATGCGCACGTTGTAGCGCGCCTTCGTACCCTTGGTTCCACGGCCGGCGGTCTTACCCTTGGATCCTTCACCACGACCGACACGCATGCGCGACTTCTTGGCTCCGGGGGCGGGGCGAAGGTGGTGAACCTTCAGAACCTGCTCGCGCTTCTCGGTCGGAGCAGCCTTCACTGCGACCTTGGCGGAGGCAGCCTTTTTGGGGGCTGCCTTCTGTGCAGTGGCGGGCTTAGCGGCTGCCGTGGCAGCTTCCTTCTCGTCAGCCATTAGTCAATCTCCTCGACCTTTACGAGGTGAGCAACGGTGTTGACGTAGCCACGGTTCTGCGAGTTGTCCTCGCGAATCGTGACTGCGCCAATGCGCTTGAGACCCAGGCTGCGAAGCGTGTCGCGCTGGTTCTGCTTCTCACTAATTTTGGACTTGATCTGTGTCACTTTGAGGCGAGCCATCAGGCACCTGCCTTTGCTGCCGCTGCAGCTGCTGCTGCTGCTGCGGCGGCGTCGGCACGCAGGAAGCGCGCCGGAGCGACGTCTTCGTACGCGAGGCCACGACGAGCCGCAACTGCACGCGGCTCTTCGAGCTGGTGCAGGGCCTCGACCGTGGCGTGAACGATGTTGATGGTGTTCGACGAACCGAGCGACTTGCTGAGGACATCGTGGATGCCCGCGCACTCGAGAACGGCGCGCACCGGGCCACCGGCGATAACGCCGGTACCGGCGGCGGCGGGACGCAGCAGGACGACGCCGGCTGCGGCTTCACCCTGCACGGGGTGCGGGATCGTCAGACCGACGCGGGGAACGCGGAAGAAGTTCTTCTTCGCTTCTTCGACGCCCTTGGAAATGGCGGTCGGCACCTCGCGGGCCTTGCCGTATCCGACGCCGACGAGGCCGTTTCCGTCACCGACGACGACGAGAGCGGTGAAGCTGAAGCGACGACCACCCTTCACCACCTTGGAAACGCGGTTGATGGTGACGACGCGCTCCAGGAACTGGCTCTTGTCGGCATCGCGGCTTCCGCGGTCCTTGTTCGGGTTGCGCTCACGACCGCCACGACGAGCCTCACGAGGCTCGTTCTGGGCAGGTGCCGTTGAGGCAGCGGTTTCGACGGGTGCCTCTGCGGCCACCACGGTCTCCTTGGTTGCTGTGCTAGCGGTTTCAGTGCTCACAGGTTCAATCCACCCTCTCGAGCTCCATCGGCGATCGCAGCGACGCGTCCTGCGTACTTGCTTCCGCCACGGTCAAATACGACAGCGTCGATGCCGGCGGCCTTCGCACGCTCGGCGACGAGTTCGCCGACCTTGCGGGCCTTGGCGGTCTTGTCACCATCGAAGGTGCGCAGACCGTCTTCGAGCGTGGACGCCGAAGCAAGGGTGAAACCCTTGCTGTCATCGACGACCTGCACGAACACGTGGCGAGCCGAACGGGTCACGACGAGACGCGGACGAAGCGCGGTCCCCTCGATCTTTTTGCGAAGACGTGCATGCCTGCGTCCGCGGGCAGCGGCCTTGCTCTTACCTCTAGTTCCGAGACCCATGGTTATTTACCACTCTTTCCGGCCTTGCGGCGAACAATCTCGCCGGCGTAACGCACACCCTTGCCCTTGTAGGGCTCCGGCTTGCGAATCTTACGGATGTTGGCGGCGACCTCGCCGACAGCCTGCTTGTCGATGCCACCGACCGTGAGGCGGTTGACGCTCTCCACGGTGAGGGTGATGCCGGCAGGTGCCTCGACGAGGACCGGGTGCGAGAAGCCGAGGGCGAACTCGATCGAGCTGCCCTTCTGGGCGACGCGGTAACCGGTACCGACGATCTCGAGAGACTTGGTGTAACCCACCGTCACCCCGATGATCTGGTTTGCGATCAGCGTGCGAGTCAGTCCGTGCAGCGAACGCGAGTTGCGCTCGTCGTTCGGGCGCGTGACGACGACGTGGCCGTCCTCGATCTTGACCTCGATGGGGTTCGCGACGGTGAGCGCGAGCTCGCCCTTCGGACCCTTGACGTTGACGCGCTGGCCTTCAGTGGCGACCGTGACATCCGCGGGAATCGGGATGGGAAGTCTTCCAATACGTGACATTGTCGGCTACCACACGTAGGCGAGAACTTCTCCGCCTACGCCCTTCTTCTCAGCCTGGCGGTCGGTGAGCAGACCGCTGGAGGTGGACAGGATGGCAACGCCGAGACCACCGAGAACGGTGGGGATTTCGGTCGACTTCGCGTACACGCGCAGGCCGGGCTTGGAAACCCGCTTGATGCCGACGATGGAACGCTCGCGGTTCGGACCGAACTTGAGGTTGAGCGTGAGGGTCTTGCCGACCACTGCATCCTTGACATCCCACGCCGAGATGTAACCCTGGGCCTTGAGAATGTCTGCGATGTTCGCTTTGAGCTTGCTGTGCGGCATGGACACGGTGTCGTGGAACGCCGAGTTAGCGTTGCGCAGTCTGGTCAGCATGTCTGCGACCGGATCTGTCATTGTCATTTGTGGTGCCTTTCTCGCCTGGTTTCGTTCATCCGTTACACGGGTGACGACCTTGGTCGTGGTGGGGCTGGACGGTTGTCCAGCCCCGGATTTGTACTACAAGAGCCAAAGAGCTACTTTACTTGGTGTTTTCGGCCGTCTTGAACGGGAAGCCCAGCGCCTTGAGCAGCGCGCGGCCTTCTTCGTTGTTCTTGGCCGTCGTCACAACCGTGATATCCATACCGCGGATACGGTCGATCCGGTCCTGGTCGATCTCGTGGAACATGACCTGCTCGGTGAGACCGAAGGTGTAGTTACCGCTGCCATCGAACTGCTTGTCGCTCAGACCACGGAAGTCGCGGAGGCGCGGAAGCGCCAGGCTCAGGAGCCGGTCGAGGAACTCCCACATGCGGTCGCCACGAAGTGTGACGTGCGTGCCGATGGGCTGTCCTTCACGCAGTTTGAACTGCGCGATCGACTTACGGGCCTTGGTGACCTGCGGCTTCTGACCGGTGATCTTGGTGAGGTCGGAGACGGCGCCATCCATGATCTTGCCGTCGCGTGCTGCCTCGCCGACACCCATGTTCACAACGATCTTGACCAGGTTCGGAATCTGGTGAACGTTGGTGAAGCCGAGGTCCTTGCTGAGCTGGGCCATGATCTCATCGCGGTACTTCTGCTTGAGACGCGGCAGGGCGGCCTCAACGGGCGCTTCTGCTGCTGCAACTGAAGTGTCGGTCATCAGAGGTCCTTCCCTGACTTCTTGGCGTAACGGATGCGGACCGTCTTGGTGACGCCGTCCTTCGTTACTTCTTCGAGGCGGAATCCGACGCGAGTCGGCTTCTTGGTCTCCGGGTCGACGAGGGCCACGTTGGACACGTGAATCGGCGCCTCCATGGTCTCGATGCCGCCGGTCTTGGTGCCGCGCTGGGTCTGGCCCACGCGAACGTGCTTGGTGACGAAGTTGATGCCCTCAACGAGGACCCTGTTCTTCTCCACCAGGATGGCAATGACCTTGCCCTGCTTGCCACGGTCTCCGCCGCGGGCCTGGGTGCGGCCGGTGATGACCTCTACGAGGTCACCCTTTTTGAGTCTGGCCATGATTTAGATAACCTCCGGTGCCAGCGAGATGATCTTCATGAACTTCTTGTCGCGAAGCTCGCGACCGACCGGTCCGAAGATTCGGGTGCCGCGGGGGTCACCTTCGTTCTTCAAAATCACTGCGGCGTTCTCATCGAACTTGATGTACGAACCGTCTGAACGACGGGTCTGCTTTTTGACGCGAACGACGACGGCCTTGACGACGTCGCCCTTCTTGACGTTGCCGCCCGGGATCGCGTCCTTGACCGTGGCGACGATGGTGTCGCCGAGGCCTGCGTAGCGACGGCCGGAGCCGCCGAGCACGCGAATGGTCAACAGCTCCTTGGCACCCGTGTTGTCGGCAACCTTGAGTCGTGATTCTTGCTGAAGCACTTTTTATACCCTTCTATCAAGTAAGCGCGAGGCTTACTTGGCCTTCTCGAGGATCTCGACCAGGCGCCAGCGCTTGGAAGCGCTGAGCGGACGGGTCTCACTGATCAGGACCAGGTCGCCGACGCCGGCGATGTTCGCCTCGTCGTGAGCCTTCAGCTTGGACGTACGGCGGATGACCTTGCCGTACAGGGGGTGCTTCACGCGGTCTTCGACCTCGACAACGATGGTCTTGTCCATCTTGTCGCTGGTCACGTAACCACGCAGCGTCTTGCGGTAGCCGCGAACGAGAGCCTCAGCCTCGGCAGCGACGACCTTTTCGTCAGTCTTCGCCATGACTAGGCCTCCTTCGTCTGGGCGGCGTCGGCCGCAGCGGAGTCGTCAACGGACTCCACTGCAGGCTTGGCCTTCTTGGTCTTCTTCTCAGCCTTGGCCGGAGCCTCGACTGGTGCGGGAGTCGGACGAATGCCCAACTCGCGCTCACGGAGAACCGTGTAGATGCGAGCGATGTCGCGCTTGACCGCGCGGAGGCGGCCGTGGCTCTCGAGCTGGCCGGTGGCCGACTGGAAGCGAAGGTTGAAGAGTTCTTCCTTCGCTTTCTTCAGCTCATCGAACAACCGCTCGTTTTCAAAAGTGTCGAGCTCGACTGAGGCGAGCTCCTTGGATCCGATCGCCATTATGCGTCGCCCTCCTCGCGCTTGATGATGCGTGCCTTCAAGGGCAGTTTATGGATAGCGCGGGTCAGCGCTTCCTTTGCGACGATGTCAGTGACACCGCTGAGTTCGAAAAGCACGCGACCGGGCTTGACGTTGGCAACCCACCACTCGACGGAACCCTTACCGGAACCCATGCGGGTTTCGGCCGGCTTCTTGGTGAGCGGGCGGTCCGGGTAGATGTTGATCCAGACCTTGCCGCCGCGCTTCATGTGACGGGTGATCGCGATACGAGCGGACTCGATCTGACGGTTGGTCACATAGGCGGGCGTGAGGGCCTGGATGCCGTACTCACCGAACGACAGCTCGGTACCACCGGTTGCGTGGCCGGTACGGCCCGGGTGGTGCTGCTTGCGGTGCTTGACTCTGCGTGGAATCAACATGGTTATGCCTCAACTCCTGCTGCAACCGGTGCCGCTGCCTCTGCGCGGGGCGCACGACGCGGTCGGTCGTCACGACGCTCGGGGCGGGTCGACTTAGCGTTGGCCTGCTCGCGAGCGAGTTCCTTGTTGGTGATGTCGCCCTTGTAGATCCAGACCTTCACGCCGATGCGGCCGAAGGTGGTCTTGGCTTCGTAGAACCCGTAGTCGATGTTCGCGCGCAGAGTGTGCAGGGGCACACGGCCTTCGCGGTAGAACTCCGAACGGCTCATTTCGGCGCCACCCAGGCGACCGGAGACCTGGATGCGAACACCCTTGGCTCCGGCGCGCTGGGCACCCTGCAGGCCCTTACGCATCGCGCGGCGGAATGCCACGCGAGCGGAGAGCTGCTCGGCGATGCCCTGAGCGACCAGCTGAGCGTCGACCTCGGGGTTCTTCACCTCGAGGATGTTCAGCTGGATCTGCTTGGCGGTGAGCTTCTCGAGGTCGGAGCGAATGCGCTCAGCCTCCGCGCCGCGGCGACCGATCACAATGCCCGGACGGGCGGTGTGGATGTCGACGCGAACGCGGTCACGAGTGCGCTCGATCTCGATGCGGGACACGCCGGCGCGGTCGAGACTGGTGCTCAACAGGCGGCGGATCTTGACGTCTTCAGCGACGAAGTCGCTGTAACGCTGGCCCGGCTTCGTGCTGTCAGAGAACCAACGCGACACGTGGTCGGTCGTGATTCCCAGACGGAAGCCATAGGGGTTTACTTTCTGACCCATTACTTCGTACCCTCCTCAGGAGTGGCGAGCACAACCGTGATGTGGCTCGTGCGCTTCTTGATCTGGAATGCGCGACCCTGTGCACGGGCCTGGAAACGCTTGAGGGTCGTACCCTCGTCAACGAACGCCTGGCTGACGAACAGGTCCTGCTCGTCGAGGAAGGTGTTGGCTGCATCAGCCTTGACTCGCGCGTTGGCGATTGCCGAGGCAACCAGCTTGTACACCGGGTCGCTCGCGCCCTGCGGCGCAAACTTCAGAATTCCCAGGGCCTCGAAGGCCTGCTTGCCGCGGATCAGGTTGACAACGCGACGAGCCTTCTGGGGGGTAACGCGGATGTGACGCACGCGTGCGATCGACTCCACCATTTCTTATCCTCCTTCACGTCCCCGCGTTAGCGGCGACGGCCCTTCTTGTCGTCCTTCACGTGTCCACGGAAGGTGCGGGTGGGCGCAAACTCGCCGAGCTTATGCCCGACCATGCTCTCGGTGACGAACACCGGGATGTGCTTGCGTCCGTCGTGCACGGCGATGGTGTGCCCGAGCATGCCGGGGATGATCATCGAACGGCGCGACCAGGTCTTGATTACGTTCTTGCTGCTGGCTTCGTTCGCCTTGACAACCTTGCGAAGCAGGTGGTCGTCAACGAACGGGCCTTTCTTGAGACTGCGTGGCATCGTCTACTCCTACTTACGCTTCTTGCCGACGGTACGGCGACGAACGATGAGCTTGTCGCTTTCCTTGTTCGGGTGGCGGGTACGCCCTTCTTTCTGGCCCCAAGGGCTGACGGGGTGACGTCCACCGGACGTCTTACCCTCACCACCACCGTGCGGGTGGTCGACCGGGTTCATGGCGACACCACGAACGGTCGGGCGAACGCCTTTCCAGCGCATCCGGCCGGCCTTACCCCAGTTGATGTTCGACTGCTCGGCGTTGCCGACCTCGCCGATCGTGGCGCGGCAGCGGGCGTCGACGTTGCGGATTTCTCCGGACGGCAGGCGCAGCTGGGCGTAGATGCCATCCTTCGCAACGAGGCGAACGGATGATCCGGCGGAGCGGGCCATCTTGGCGCCACCGCCCGGACGCAGTTCGACCGCGTGGATGATGGTACCGGTCGGGATGTTCTTCAGCGGCAGGTTGTTGCCGGGCTTGATGTCAGCGCCGGCGCCCGACTCTACGATGTCGCCCTGGTTCAGCTTGTTCGGGGCGATGATGTAGCGCTTGGAGCCGTCCATGAAGTGCAGGAGCGCGATGCGCGCCGTGCGGTTGGGGTCGTACTCGATGTGAGCAACCTTGGCGTTGACGCCGTCCTTGTCGTTACGACGGAAGTCGATCAGACGGTACTGGCGCTTGTGTCCACCACCGATGTGACGGGTGGTGATGCGACCCTGGTTGTTACGGCCACCGGTCTTGGACAGGGGGCGAAGCAGGGACTTCTCCGGCGTGGAGCGGGTGATCTCTGCGAAGTCTGCAACAGATGAACCGCGACGACCGGGAGTCGTGGGCTTGAACTTACGAATAGCCATTTCTTATTCCTCTAGTCCGCGCCGCTTAGCCGACGGCCGTGAAGATGTCAATGGAACCGGACTTGAGCGTGACGATGGCACGCTTGGTGTCCTTGCGCTTGCCCTGACCGAACTTCGTGCGACGCGTCTTGCCGATGCGGTTCATGGTGTTGATCGAAGCGACCTCCACCTTGAAGATCTTTTCGATCGCGAGCTTGATTTCGGTCTTGTTCGAGCGCGGGTCCACGATGAAGGTGTACTTGCCTTCGTCGATCAGGCCATAGCTCTTCTCAGAGACGACCGGAGCGATGATGACGTCGCGGGGATCCTTGTTGATCGGGGTAGCCATTATGCGGACACCTCTTCCTTCTTGGTCTTGCTCGCCACGAACGCGTCGAACGCGCCCTTGGTGAAGACGATGTCGTCGCTGACGAGAACGTCATAGGCATTCAGCTGGTCCCACGGCAGAACGTGCACCGTCGGCAGGTTGCGGATGCTGCGCAGCGTCAGTTCGTCGGTGCGCTCCAGGACGACCAGCACGTGCTTGCTGCTGGCGATCTGGCTGAGCAGCTCGATGGCGCCCTTGGTGCTGGGCGTCTCGGCGCTGAAGAGTGCGGTCACGACGTGCAGGCGGTCGCCACGGGCGCGGTCAGAAAGGGATCCGCGCAGTGCTGCCGCGATCATCTTCTTGGGGGTGCGCTGTTCGTAGTTACGCGGGGTCGGTCCGTGAACGATTCCACCACCGGTCATCTGAGGGGCGCGGATCGAGCCCTGACGAGCGCGACCGGTTCCCTTCTGCTTGAACGGCTTGCGGCCGGAACCGGAAACCTCGCCACGACGCTTGGTCTTGTGAGTTCCCTGACGTGCGGCAGCGAGCTGCGCGACGACGACCTGGTGGATCAACGGGATGTTGGTCTGAACGTCAAAGATTTCGGCGGGCAACTCAACGGAGCCGGCCTTCTTACCCTTGGCGTCGATGAGATCGAGTGAGGTAGTCATACGACTAGGCTCCCTTCACTGCATTGCGGACGAATACGAGGCGGCCCTTGGCGCCGGGAACGGCACCCTTGACCAGCAGGAGGCCCTTCTCGGCATCCACGGCGTGAACCTTGAGGTTCAGCACGGTGACGCGCTCGCCACCCATACGACCGGCCATGCGCATGCCCTTGAAGACACGGCTCGGGGTCGAGGAAGCACCGATGGAACCGGGCTTGCGGTGGTTGCGGTGCGAACCGTGAGAGGAGGAAACACCCTTGAAGTTGTGACGCTTCATAACACCGGCGAAACCCTTGCCCTTGCTGGTGCCCATGACGTCGACCTTGGTACCGGCAGCGAACACACCGTCAACGGTGAGTTCCTGGCCCAGGGCGTAGTCAGCGGCATCCGCAGTGCGGAGCTCGGTGAGGTGGCGGCGAGGCGTGACGCCTGCCTTTTCGAAGTGTCCGGCGGAAGGCTTGTTGACCTTGCGCGGATCGATGGCCCCGGCAGCGATCTGGACGCCGGCGTAACCGTCGATGTCTTTGCTGCGGATCTGGGTGACAACGTTGGGCGAGATTTCGATGACGGTGACGGGAACGAGCTTGTTGTTCTCATCCCACACCTGCGTCATGCCGAGCTTCTTGCCGAGGAGACCCTTGGTGGTCTTGGTATCTGAGTAAGACATCGCGGGCCCTAGAGCTTGATCTCGATGTTGACGTCGGCCGGCAGGTCGAGACGCATGAGCGAGTCGACAGCCTTCGGGGTCGGGTCAATGATGTCGATCAGACGCTTGTGGGTGCGCATTTCAAAGTGCTCCCGGCTGTCCTTGTACTTGTGAGGGGAACGGATGACACACACCACGTTCTTCTCGGTCGGAAGCGGCACGGGGCCGACGACAGTCGCACCCGCGCGGGTCACTGTGTCGACGATCTTGCGCGCCGAGATGTCGATGACCTCGTGGTCATACGACTTAAGTCGAATGCGGATTTTCTGTCCCGCCATGTCGAACTCGCTTTCTTGTCAAGGCTTCGTACATCCCGAGGGGCTGCATTGGACGCCGTAGTAGCACTGCTGCTGTCGCACCACTGTTCATCTGTCAATTTCGGCAAGGCCGCGGAGCGGTCATGCCGAGCCAACCCGCTTCTCCACACTCGCGCGTGGGGGAAGGCATGGATTTACCCAGCTGTCCCGGCTGTTGGTTTGAGCTATGTTCTGCTACCCGCGGCCTAACTGTGCACCTGGCGCCTTTTACGGCGAACGGCACAAGCTATGCACTGCCTGGCAGTGATCCCGACACCGCGTGCAGCGCGGCAGTCGAAAGTGTTGAACTAGAAGAGTCTGCCACAGGGTTGGGTCATTGTGCAACCCGGGCGTGTCGCGGGCGGCGTGTCGCCACATCCGCGTCGTTCCGCGGCTCGGTCGGCTCTCGCCCCGGGCGCGTCGCCGCCGCCATTCACGCCTCGCGCGAGTGCTGCGCCGCTCCGCGCGGGGCACGCCACCAGCGCAGCGGCGCAACACCCGCGCACCACCGGCACCTCACCGAAACTGGATTCGCGGGCGCCCGAACGGCAGCCCCAACTGCAGCAGCCGAGTGCGCAGCCGACTCTGACTCATCCCGACCGGGAAGTCCCACCGGGTGAACGCGTGCACCTGGTGCCGCACGCCATCCTCACGGCGTTTCTCGTCGTAGAACACCTCGGCGGTGGTGCGATCGCCTCGCAACACGGGGTCGAAGTATTTGCCCTTGCCGCCGGCCTCCCCCACCGAGTTCTCGTCGATCCAGTAGAAGTCCGTGAAGACGGTCTTGCCTTCGACGACGAACGGATGCTGCAGCACCGGCTCCGGAAATCCGTTCAGCGCCACGTTGACGCGGCTTCCGGACTCGTTGGGGGAACCGGACAGCGTCGAAGAGAAGTCGATCACGGCCCGCGCCCGCACGGACCCGCGGAAGGGAAGCAACCCTTCCCAGGTCTCAAGCAGCCTGGCTCTGGTGGTCAGAGGCAGAATGCGCCCCCTGCGATCCACCGCAATGGAGCGGTCGGCCATGGCGACCGCGGACTTCAGATCCAGAGTGGCGGCGAGGTCGACGACCGTGCGTTCGACGCTGGTGACCAGGAGTCCGTTCACCACGGCGATATCCCGCGTGTCGAGTCCCAATGCATGCTTGCGGATACCCGGCGTCGAGCGTCCGCCGCGGGTGCGTTCGGTGAGGGAGTGGACCTCGGGCGGCCAGCCGGCGAGAGTGGGGAGTCCCCACAGGACAGCCGCGGACCCGTTCGCAGGTGGCATGCCACGCGCGAAGCGGCGCACGACCCGCGCCACGGTGCGCTCGGTCACCGAAGTGAGCTCGACCAGCGGTTACCTGCCGTCGGGGCCAGTGCCTCGAGCGTCGCGGTCGGTCGGACCGTCCCCGCGACCGAGGTGTTTGTCCGCCGCCGCTCGGGCATCCTTGATCTTGTCGGCGTGCTTGTTGCCGGTGACCTTGTTCGCGGCGGCGGCGCCCCCGTCGAGGATCTTGTCGGCGATCTTCTCGCCCTTCTCTGTTTTGAGGAACTCCTGCGCTTTGCGGCTGATGTCGTTGAAATTCACGGGTGCTCCGATCTGGGGCTGTTGAGGTCCATGTCAAGGCTAGTTCCTGGGCGATTCGGGATCAACTGGCCCCGCAAGTCGGGCACGAAAAAAGGGCCGGCCCCGAAGGACCGACCCCATTTTCTGAAGGGAACTACTTGACGATCTTGGTCACCGTTCCGGCGCCGACGGTGCGGCCACCTTCACGAATGGCGAAGCCGAGGCCCTCTTCCATGGCGATGGGCTGGATCAGCGCGACGTTCATGTCGGTGGTGTCGCCGGGCATGACCATCTCGGTGCCCTCAGGCAGCGTGATGACGCCGGTGACGTCCGTGGTGCGGAAGTAGAACTGCGGGCGGTAGTTCGCGTAGAACGGGTTGTGACGCCCACCCTCATCCTTGGACAGGATGTACGCGGTGCCCTCGAAGTCGGTGTGCGGCGTGACCGAACCCGGCTTGACGACAACCTGGCCGCGCTCGACGTCTTCGCGCTTGGTGCCACGAAGAAGAAGGCCACAGTTCTCGCCGGCCCATGCCTCGTCGAGCTGCTTGTGGAACATCTCGATACCCGTGACCGTGGTCTTGATGGTCGGGCGGATGCCGACAACCTCGACCTCGGAGTTGATCTTGAGGGTTCCACGCTCGGCGCGGCCGGTGACGACGGTTCCACGACCGGTGATCGTGAAGACGTCCTCGATCGGCATCAGGAAGGGCTTGTCCTTGTCGCGGACGGGCTCCGGGAAGTAGTCGTCGACAGCCTTCATGAGCTCAAGGATGTTGCCGACCCACTTCTCGTCGCCTTCAAGCGCCTTGAGTGCGGAAACGCGCACGACGGGAGCGTTGTCGCCGTCGAAGCCCTGGGCGGAGAGGAGTTCGCGAACCTCGAGCTCAACGAGCTCGAGGATCTCTTCGTCGTCAACCATGTCGGACTTGTTCAGTGCCACGAGCAGGGACGGCACGCCGACCTGCTTCGCGAGCAGGACGTGCTCACGGGTCTGAGCCATCGGGCCGTCAGTAGCGGCAACCACAAGGATCGCCCCGTCCATCTGAGCAGCACCGGTGATCATGTTCTTGATGTAGTCAGCGTGGCCCGGTGCGTCTACGTGCGCATAGTGACGCTTTTCGGTCTCGTACTCAACGTGCGAGATGTTGATCGTGATACCGCGCTGGCGTTCTTCCGGAGCAGAGTCGATCGACGCAAAGTCGCGCTGAACGTTCGTCTTGGACGGGTACGTGTCGGCAAGGACCTTGGAGATCGCTGCAGTCAGCGTGGTCTTTCCGTGGTCAACGTGACCGATCGTTCCGATGTTTACGTGCGGCTTGGTCCGCTCGAACTTGGCCTTGGCCACTGTGGGTCCTCCTCAGGACTCATGGCTCCATCGACCGCTGGTTTGCGGCCGGTGAAACTGCTGGATTTGTGTACTTATGCTACTCGGGCCGGGAGGCCGAAGCGATTTGGGCCCGAAGGCCCGGAGAGACCGGAAGCCTCAGGCTATTCGCCCTTGTTCTTCTGGATGATCTCTTCGGCCACGGCCCGGGGGACCTCCGCGTAACTCTCGAAGGTCATCGAGTACACCGCGCGGCCCGAGGTCTTCGACCTCAGGTCACCGATATATCCGAACATCTCCGACAGCGGCACGTTGGCGCGAATTACCTTCACGCCCTGAGCGTCCTCCATGGTCTGGATCTGTCCACGACGCGAGTTGAGGTCGCCGATGACGTCGCCCATGTACTCCTCGGGCGTACGAACCTCGACGGCCATCAGCGGCTCGAGCAGAACAGGGTCAGCCTTACGAACGGCTTCCTTGAAGCCCATCGAACCGGCAATCTTGAACGCCATCTCCGAGGAGTCGACATCGTGCGCGGCGCCGTCAAGCAGGCTTGCCTTGACGCCCACCATCGGATAACCGGCCAGGACGCCAACGTGCAGCGCATCCTGGATTCCTGCGTCCACCGAGGGGATGTACTCCCGGGGGATGCGGCCACCCGTGACCTTGTTGACGAACTCGTAGCTCTTCTCGGCAGTGATCTCGAGCGGCTCGATCGCGATCTGAATCTTCGCGAACTGCCCGGATCCACCGGTCTGCTTCTTGTGCGTGTAGTCGTGACGCTCGACCGCCCTGCGGATGGTCTCGCGGTAGGCGACCTGAGGCTTGCCGACGTTGGCTTCGACGTTGAATTCACGTCGCATCCGGTCGACCAGGATGTCCAGGTGAAGTTCACCCATTCCCTTGATGACCGTCTGACCAGTTTCCTGGTTCTGCTCGGTGCGGAAGGTCGGGTCTTCTTCGGCCAATTTCTGGATCGCAAGACCCAGCTTCTCCTGGTCCTGCTTCGTCTTCGGCTCGATCGCAACCTCGATGACCGGGTCAGGGAACGTCATCGACTCGAGCACGACCTGCGCGTTCGGGTCGCACAGGGTGTCGCCTGTGGTGGTGTCCTTGAGGCCGATGACCGCGTAGATGTGACCGGCGGTCACGAAGGCCACCGGGTTCTCCTTGTTGGCGTGCATCTGGAAGATCTTGCCGATGCGCTCCTTCTTGCCCTTGGTCGAGTTGACGACCTGGGCGCCGGAGTCAAGGTGACCGGAGTACACGCGAACGTAGGTCAGACGACCGAAGAACGGGTGAACGGCGACCTTGAACGCGAGGGCCGTGAACGGCTCCGTCGCGTCGGGGTGACGCATGATGACCTTTTCCTCGTCGCGCGCGTCGTGGGCCTCGATGGCCGGCACGTCGAGCGGGGTGGGGAGGTAGTCGACGACTGCGTCAAGCATCGGCTGAACGCCGCGGTTCTTGAACGCGGAACCGCAGAGGACCGGATAGATCTCGCTGGAGACCGTGAGCCCCCGAATCGCGTGCTTGATCTCGGAGACGGTGAGCTCTTCGCCGGAGAAGTACTTCTCCATGAGGTCGTCGTCGGTCTCGGCGACGGTTTCAAGGAGCAGCTTGCGGTATTCCGCGGCCTGCTCGGCAAGGTCGGCCGGGATCTCTTCGATGGCGTACTTGGAGCCCATCTCGACGTCACCCTTGGAGTCGCCGCGCCAAGTCAGTGCACGCATTTCGACGAGGTCGACAACACCCTCGAAGGTGTTCTCGGCGCCGATGGGAAGCTGGATGACGAGCGGCTTCGCGCCGAGGCGCTTGACAATGGTGTCGACCGTGTAGAAGAAGTCGGCGCCGAGCTTGTCCATCTTGTTGACGAAGCAAATGCGGGGCACGTCGTACTTGTCGGCCTGGCGCCAGACGGTCTCCGACTGGGGCTCAACGCCCTCCTTGCCGTCGAACACTGCGACGGCGCCGTCGAGGACGCGGAGCGAACGCTCCACCTCAACGGTGAAGTCGACGTGGCCGGGGGTGTCGATGATGTTGATCTGGTTTGAGGCCCAGAAACAGGTCGTCGCGGCAGACGTGATGGTGATGCCACGTTCCTGCTCCTGCGCCATCCAGTCCATGGTCGAGGCGCCGTCGTGCGTCTCGCCGATCTTGTGATTGACACCCGTGTAGTACAGGATGCGCTCAGTGACGGTGGTCTTGCCAGCATCAATGTGAGCCATGATGCCGATGTTGCGGACCTTACTCAGGTCGGTGAGCACGTCAAGTGCCACGGGGGTCCTCCGGAAGTTTGCTTGTGGATCTTGGGGCGAAACAGAGCATCCGGTCGCCGGGCCCATCGA
The DNA here is from genome assembly GCF_004402815.1 of Cryobacterium sp. Hz7. Classification (NCBI taxonomy): domain Bacteria; kingdom Bacillati; phylum Actinomycetota; class Actinomycetes; order Micrococcales; family Microbacteriaceae; genus Cryobacterium; species Cryobacterium sp. Hz7. Next base: position 53,050 of record NZ_SOFB01000048.1, on the reverse strand, counting down.
GATCTGCTCTCGACAAGCCCGGATTCCGGAGCGCGACTACCAGCGGTAGTGAGCGAAGGCCTTGTTCGCCTCGGCCATCTTGTGCGTGTCCTCGCGGCGCTTCACAGCGGCGCCGAGGCCGTTGGATGCGTCGAGGATTTCGTTGGTGAGACGCTCGGTCATCGTCTTCTCGCGACGAGCCTTGGCGTAGCTGGTCAACCATCGCAGAGCCAGGGTGTTGGCGCGGTGCGGCTTGACTTCGACGGGCACCTGGTAGGTGGAACCACCGACGCGGCGCGAACGCACCTCAAGGGTCGGGCGCACGTTGTCGAGTGCCTTCTTCAAGGTGACGACGGCATCCGCACCGTTCTTGGCAACGACGCCTTCGAGTGCATCGTAAACGATGCGCTCGGCGAGGCCCTTTTTGCCGTCGAGGAGGATCTTGTTGACGAGCTGGGAGACGATGGGGGCGCCGTATACCGGGTCAGCGATAACGGGACGCTTGGGCGCTGGGCCTTTACGAGGCATTACTTCTTCTCCATCTTGGCGCCGTAGCGGCTACGAGCCTGCTTGCGGTTCTTGACGGCCTGGGTGTCCAGTGCGCCGCGAACGATCTTGTATCGAACACCGGGGAGGTCCTTCACACGACCACCGCGGACGAGCACCATCGAGTGCTCCTGCAGGTTGTGACCCTCGCCGGGAATGTAGGCGGTGACCTCGGTACCGTTCGACAGCTTGACGCGGGCGACCTTGCGGAGGGCCGAGTTCGGCTTCTTCGGCGTGGTCGTGTAAACACGGGTGCACACGCCGCGCTGCTGGGGGTTGGACTTCAGGGCGGGCGCCTTGGTCTTGGTGACCTTGGGGCTGCGGCCCTTTCGTACCAACTGCTGAATGGTGGGCACTAATTACTCCTTGTTTGTGCTGCACGGTGACAGCTCATTGATGGTTAGCATTCGAATCGTTCCGTTTCCGGCCCGATCGAGTTCATCTGGACCCACCGAAACACGCGGAATGAGTTTCGCGGGCCGTAGTGGGTATGCCGTGGGGGCTGCTCGGAGAGCACACCCTGTGTGAGTGCCACATCAAGGCGCCTAAGGTGCGGCACGACAAGATCGCGGTGGCATGACTCAAGCGCACGTCAAAGCGCACACCTCGAAAGGATATCCCGGGGGTGACCGCTGGGTCAAATGGATCACGCGGCCCCGGGGGTTCGTTCAGGTGTTGTTCACGGGCCGCGCGGCCAGAGCGGGGAATCGAGCGCGGTGTCGAGGTCGGCGAGGAGAGCGAGCACCCAGGGTTCGGCGAATTCGGTGACGGCGCTGCGCATCCGTTCACGGTGCCGGGACAGTTCGGCGCAGACCCGACCGCCGACCAGTGCCGCGTGTTCGTCGGCGCGTGTGACCTCGGCGCGGATGGCCGCCTTCTCCTCGACGGTCAAGGGAGGCGGGTCAACGGGCAGGGCCACGGATGCCTCGGGCCGGGCGAGTTCGGCGAAGGTGAAGAGGTAGGGGGCGTCGGGCATGGCCGGCGGGTCGAGGTCGAGGCCGGTGTAGGCCGGGTCCAGACCCTCAGCGGGGCGGTAGGTCAACGCGGCCTGCTTGCGCTCCTCGTTCAGGCGGATCTCCCGGAGCAGCAGGGGGAGGTGCGTCTCGGTGAACTCGTCGACCTCGGCGTCGATCAGGTGCTTCAGGCGCATGGCGAGGGCGTGCTGCACGGCGTGCGGGACATCCGTGGCGAGGCCGGCGGCGGCGATGACCGGCGACCCGAAGCAGGTGCGGCACAGGCGTGAACGGCCACGATGCGTGCCCGGGCGCCAGCGCGGCAGCCAGTTGAGCCAGTCGTCAACCTGCTGGCTGACCCGCAACTCGATGGAACCGCCCATGAAAGACAAGGGTACCCGATCGGAGTGCACCGCAGTCAGCGACTTTCAGGCCGGCGGTGTTTCAGTCTTCGCCGTGCTCCCACGGCCATTTCGGGGGGCCGCGTTCGGGCATCCGTGAGGCGAGGACCAGCGAGTAGAGCAGGGTGACGATGAAGGAGAGGATGCCGGTGGTCACCGCGAACGGGCCCAGCAGCACGGAGGCTGCGAACCCGACGCTATCGCCCGGGAGCCCGGCGGTGTCGGCCGGCACCCCGGTGCCGAGCGCGTAGAGCACCCCGCCCACCAGAACGAAGACGACAAGCGCGGCGACCCCGGTGCCGAGGGAGTACCCGACGGCGATCCGCTGGTTCTCCGGTCTGGTGCGCAGCCCGAGCAGCAGCATCAGGGTGAACACCAGCACCACGGCGGCGGCGGTCATGATCGGGCCGACGAGAGGTCCGGCGTTGGGGTCACTGATGACATCCGTGTCGGTCAGCAGGCTGATCATTCCGAAGGCGGCGACGAGGAGCGCGGCAAGGAGCACTGCCGCGAAGACGGCGACGACCGTCGCGTACTTCTGGTAATTTCGCATCGATCCTCCTTGATGGCGTACCTGCTGGGGCCCGGCACGCTGAGCGCCGGGCGTCGACCGACTAGTTGCTGCGGATGCCCTGCGGTCCGGCGGCGAGGACGCGGTCGTATTCGGCCTTCGCTGCAGCGTTGCGTTCGGTGACGGCACGGCCGTTGCGGGCGATCCAGGCGCCGGCCCAGATCGGCACCTCGCGGGCGACGACCGCAGCGGCGATGGCCCCCGGGTTCAGCCACTGCTGGCTGATGAAGCGCGCTGCCTGGTCGGGCGTGAAGTTCCAGGCCTGCACGCTCAGCAGCGCCGCACCGATGTAGGAGAAGTAGACGACCACGGCCACCAGGAAGCCGAAGAGCACGTAGGCCCACCAGCCGCCGCGGTTCACGATCAGCACCAGCAGGGCGAACGCGACGAAGAAGAAGATGACCGGCACGTAGAAGATGGGCAGCACGATGAAGTCGGTGAACTTCGAGGCCGTGTCCGCAATGGACAAGCTGCCGATGCCGGACAGCACGAAGGCGACCACGGCGTAGAGGGCGGCGAAGATGACGGTGGAGAGCAGGGCGATCAACGCGCCGGGACCGCGGTTGCTCTTGTAGCGGGGAGCGGTCGGCGCCTGGATGTAGACGGGGGGCTGCGCCGTGCTGTTCGTAGTGGCATAGGCCTCGGCGGGCGGGGCCTCTGATGGGGTCGCAGCCGGGTTCTCGCCGGGCTCGATGCGCCGGGTCTCGGCGGTGGTGTTCACCGGGGCGATGTTCACGGAGGCGGCGGGCACGTAGGTAGGCGTCGCGGGCTCGCGGGAGGTCGCGGAGGTGTCATAGGAGATCGGCTCGCCGACGGGGGTGGCCGGGTAGTGCGCCGGTGTCTCAGCGGCAGCATCGGTCGCGTCGCCGGACTCGGCCGGAGCGGAGTGGGAGCCGGTGCCGGTGTAGTCGGGGGCATCCGTGCGCTCTTCATGGCCGGCGTAGTCGACCGGTTCAGGCTCGTTGTCGTGGTTGCGATTGCGGTTGCCCTCAGGGGACGATGTGTCGCTCATGGTGCGCTCCTTGTGGTTGGCCGTGACGATCAGCCATAACTTTAGCAATGTGTGCCCCCCAGCTGAGGGAGGCTCGACCGGACGGGGCGCTGTGTCGAGTCAAGTCGAGCTAGCCTGCGGGGGTTGCTGCGACGGAAGCCGGATTGAGCAAGACGTAGACAAAAGCAGAAATTTTGGCGGTCGAGATGTCCGGCGATACGGTCGTCGTCTCAATTGACGTCACCAGTGCGAGGCGGTCGCCCTTCTGGAGACCGTCGAGGTAATCCAGAAGCTTGGAGTAGTTGCCCTCGATGGAGACCGTGATCGGCACAGCCACGAAGTTTTCCCCTGTGATGCCTGCAGGGGCCACCGGGAGGGTAGGAGCTGCGGCGGCAGCGGCCGGAGCAGCCGCAGCTGCAGCCGTGTCCTCACTGACGGTTGCCGCTTCTTCCTCTGCAACGGGAGCTTCGGTGGCCACAGGAGCAACCGGCGCCTCGGGTGCATACCGCTCGGCATCGCCGACGGAGAAAGCCGTCAGCCTGACCTCGTTTTGGCTACTCAAGGCATCGAGCTGGCTCAGGAAGGCTGGGATCTCTGCCCCATCGGGGACGGCCTTCCGAACAGACGCCAGGTCATTCTTGAGTGCGCCAATGCCCTCAAATTGCTTCTTGAGCGCCGAGAGACGCTCGTCAGCGTCCGCATTCTGTTGTTCGACGAGGAGGCGATCTGCGTTCGCAGCACTCGCCGTCTTCAAATTCGGGGAAATGCCCACCATCCAGCCGAGGAGGATGGTGACCCCCATTAGTGCTATTACGCCGAGCACCCAGAGTCGGTTCCGATCCACGGTTACTTCTCCTCAGCGTCGGCGAAGCGTTGTGAGAACGCTTCCTCGTTGATGTGCAGGACCAGATTCACTTGGTAGGTACCCAGATCGGTCTGTGTGATCGTGCCCGGAGTTCCATCTTCATAGCCGGGCAGGTCCTTCAGCCCTGTGAGCCACGCAGGGGCTTCGGGCAGATTCGTGCTGGTGAGGTCGAGTATGAGTGTTGCCACTCGGGCGCCCTGCAACGGCACAGTCGCCTGGTCATATAGCGACAGCGGCGATGCAGAGTTCACCGTTACGGCGTCGATGGTCACGTCCGTGGGCAGAATGGTCCGCACGCTTTCGAGGTACTCCTTCCAGTCGATCTCGGTGGATGCGCCCAGCCGGCGTGCTGAGATCGCCAGGTCGACCTCGTTCTGAACGTTGCGCGCCTCGACGTACTTCGACTGCTCGGCCAGGAGTTCGATTGTGCGGTCCTGCGCTGCAACCAGATTGTCCTGACTTTGCATCACGAGCCATGAAGAGCCGGCCACGCCCGCCAAAGCAAGGAGGACCACAAGAACGACGGAGGCACCGAGGTTTCGCCGCAGGGCTTTGCCTCGTCGTCCTGCGGCCACTTCGGGAGGAAGAAGGTCTACGCGCGGCTCTGCTCCCAGCACCAGCTCGTCGGTGACGGATGAACGGCGGCTCATGCCTGGCTCCCCAACGCGAGACCCAGCGCGACAGAAAATGCACCGCGCGACTGTTGCAGGGCTTGCGCGGTGACACCTTTGCCCAGTGCAACCGCCGCGCTCGGGTCGGCCGAGAAGACCGGCATCCGTGTCATTTCGCCCAATGCCTTGGCAAATCCATTCAGCTGGGCACCGCCACCGGTCAGCACGATGCGGGTCACCGGCAGGTTCTGCCTGGTGTTGACGAAGTAGTTGACGGTGTTGCGCAGGCTCGTGAGCAACTCTGTTGTCACCTCGGAAATGATTGTGTCGGCCATCTGGTTGTCAGTCACCGACGCGGAGTGCAGGCCCTGCGTTCGCTTCAACGCTTCTGCCTCCTCCGCCGTGATTCCCAGGCGAAGGACGAGCGCCTGTGTCAGGTCGCCTCCACCGGCCGGTATGAGGCGCACGAACTGCGGGACGCCCGCCCGTGTCACGACTACCGTCGTCGTCGCGACGCCGACGTCGATCTGCACCACGGCATCTTCGGATTTGGCCCCGCGATAGATGACTCGACTCAAGGCGAACGGGATGAGGTCGACTTCAACCGGGTTCAACCCAGCCAGCTGCACGGCCTTCACGTTGCTCTGAACCGCTTCCTTGATTGCGGCGATCAGCAATCCATTGATTTCCGGACCATTCTCACCCTCGGTCTCGGAGATCGGGTAAAAGTCGAGCAGAGCGTCCGCCACCGGCACCGAAAGCATGTCCTGCACCTGGAAGGGCAGCGATTCGCGGATGCGTTTGATCGACATTTTAGGGACGGTCAGGTCGCGGGCGAGCACTCGATGGTTTCCCATGCCGAGCACGACGTTCTTGCTCTTGAAGCCACCGGACGACCACAGGCTCTTGATCGCCGCTGCCACCGTATTGGGTTCGACGACCTCGCCCCTGTTGACCGCCCCCTCGGGCAGTCCCACCTCGTGGTAGCGCACCAGAGTGGGCTTGCTGCTGCCAGCATCGCTCACCTCGACGGCCCTCAGACCGGCCGTGCCGATATCGATTCCTACGACGTTCGCCGTCATTGCGTCTCCTTCGAGGATCGAGTCATGATGCCAAACCAAAGAGCGAGAGATAACCGTTGGCTATCTGTTCACCGTAGAAGATTCCGAGCCAGGCGCCCGACAACATCCAGGGGCCGAAGGGGATGCCGCTCTTGCGGTTCGCTTTGCGTGCGATCAGGAGAATAAGCGCGAAGACACCACCAAGCAGGAAGGCGGCGAAGCCGCCCACCGCGAGTTCTCCCCAGCCGAGCCAACCCAGGTACAGGCCGAGTACGCCGGCGAGTTTCACATCGCCGAGTCCCATGCCGGCCGGGTATGCCAAGGCCAGCAGCAGGTAGACGCCGAAAAGCACCGCAGCACCGACCAGAGCGCCGAGGATTCGTTCTGGCTCACCGGCAAGTAACGCCGCCGTACCCAGCAGGATGCCGGCGACCGGATATGCCGGTAGCACGATGCGGTTGGGCAGAGTCTGGGTGTCAAGGTCGATCATGACGAGCGAAACGCTCACGGCCGCCAGATACAGGAACGCCACCAGGGTGGCAAGCACCCCTGCCATCGCTAGCCCGGTGGTCGAGCCGAACCCGGTGGTCGAGCCTGTCGAGACCCCCGACAGCACCCACACGGCCACGCAGGCGAAGAAGACCGCCGTTCCGAGCTCAACAAGCGGATAACGCGCCGAGATGCGCACCTTGCAATCCCGGCATTGTCCGCCCAATACCAGCCACGAGAGTACGGGAACGTTATCCCAGGGGCGAATGCGCCTCCCACAGCCACCGCAGGCACTCGGAGGTGACACAATCGACCGCCCCGCAGGAACTCGGAAAATCACCACGTTCAAGAACGAACCGATCAGGGAGCCGAACAGTCCAGTGCCCGCGACGAACAGGCTAATCACTCGTTTCCCGGTCGCGCAGGCTGATCCGTTCGCCGAGGTGCGCGGGAATCGGAGGAACGTAGGGGTTTCCCGAAAGGTCGACTCCGGGCACGCCGACGGGAACGAAGGTGAGTTTGGCCTGCTGGCCGAACTCGACCTCGCCGCCGTAGATCTGCCCTCGCCAGCCGTCGCGGTCGCTGTAGAACTTGCAGGGCGTGTATGCCATGACGGATACCTCTGGCGCGATGTCAGTCTCACTGCTCATTGTGATGTTCCCAGACGGCGCGACACAGGTCGGGAGGCCGTCCGCACTGTTGCTGTCCGGGACGTAGAGCCACAGTTTCCGTGCGGTCGTGTCGCTGGAAAGAACCTTGAGTTTGGTGAAGGCGAAACTATGGGCGGCCAGGGCAACGTGTGTCTGCAGCGTGAGAGTCTTGACGTTAGAGTCGGTCGAGATGCCGGCTGCACCGCACTTGGTCAGCGTGTTGACGACGGTTGGTACGGTGAGGGCGGACAAGCCCGTCCACGCGGGCTCAACGCCGCTGATCACGCACGGTCCGTTCCAGACGAGTTCCTGGAATCCCTGTGCAGCCCAAGTCGTCGAGGAGAACGGTGCTGGGTATGGGATCTCGCTCCAGTTGGGGACGGCTGGAACAGGAGGAGGGACCAATCCGGTGACATTCTGGGTTTTGGCACCGACGATGGTGCCGAGATTGGAGATTGTTCCACTGGACTGCACGAAGCCGTTGACTTTGGAATTGTTCGCCACCCTAGCGACGCTCGTTGCGCTTCCGGCAACGGTGACATTCCCCTTGACCGTGGAACCGGGGCTGCTCGTTACGCTCACGTTCCCGCTGGACAGCAGGCTCCCGTTCACTGTGGCACCATTCGCGACGGAAATGACATTTGACCCTGCGGCGACTCCCTGACCTGCGGCGATGACGTCGCCTTGAACGAGACTCGCGCCACCCTCCAAGGTGACGTACTTGGCAACGTGGATCGTGCCCGAGACGGTGCAATTGTCGAGTAACGCAAAGCCGTTACCGAGAATGAGGTTCCCGGCGATCTTGGCTCCATTCGTGCAGATCGCGTTGCCGTTTTTGATCTGAACGTCAGCCGCAACGGTGTTGACGGCGGAGTCGAGGGTGAAGTTCTTGAGCACACCCGAGATGGTGTGGGCGTAGACCGCGGAGCCGATGGTGGGAATTGTTACCTGGGTAGGAATGTAGGTGTAGACCGCTTCGAGCACGCTGTCGTCACCCGAAGATGCACCCGAGACCCCGTTCGCCTGCGCGAATCCGGTTGAGATGATTTTCACCTTTGTGGAGGCGCTGGTAGGGCAGCCGGTGACCCAGCCAGTTCCCGTGTCGATCTGAACCTTGGTGTCGTACTTCGGCACAGCTCCCGATGCGGAGCTGTACAAACTGCTGCGTGCACTGCAACTTTCTGGCCCTGTCGAGGTCTGAAGGCCGACCATCGTAACGTCGATGCCTGCCTCGGCGGCGGCGCGGGACTGGACTGACGCTCGCGCGGAGCTCGTGGCACCTAGTCCGTTCAGCGTCGCCGCTGTTACCGTGAGAGCGATGATCGCTGTAACGGCCATGACGCCGATGACAGCCAATAGAGTGCTGCCCTGCTCATTGGACGGTGACGGTCGAGAGGTGAAAGACGAAAGACTCATAAGCATGTCGGCACACTCTCCCCAGCATCAGGCACGGGTTGACGACTCAATGCAGACGTCTTAATGAGCACGGAGTTGCCTCCGTCGTCTCTCACTTGCATTGCGAGGTCGAGCTGTCGGCCCGTGAGGGTGAAAACGGTCGCTCCAGAGATCGGCTGAATACCAGTACTCAGGAGCGTCCACGTCGCAACGTCAGTCGGGGTCGGCGTGGGGATAGTCGTTCCTGAAGTCGTGTATCGCACTTCACCGTTGCCGAAGTACCAAGCCTGACAGCGCCAGATGGGATCGATACCCGCGCCGACGGTTCGCGCCTTCAGAAGTTGCGTGCCTGCGGAGGGGACGATCAATTGCATGGAACTTGCGTTTCGAATTCCCTGCGTGACGGACTTTGAGACCAATTGGCCGGTGCTACTGGCTTGAGAGGATTTCCGCACAGTGCCTTGTGCGGAAAGCGAGCTGATTAGGAGGCTTCCAACAATAAAGAGCACTACGACTGAGAGCATTGAATAGATGATCAATTCGATGAGGCTAACGCCTTTATCACCACTGAGAGGGAGGCCGCGCACAGCACTCATGGGGTGGCCGACTTGACGTAGACCAGAGTTGTCGCCTCGGCCATCACCTTGACGTCGCCTGCTTTGGTAACCCAAGCCCTAACACTGACCACTCCAGGATAGGTTCCGGGACAAGGGCCCACCAGACGGTGCGGCTGGAAAACTGTACCTCCGGACAAACCCGAGGTAGCGACGGACCCGTCATCGAACGCACCTACTTCGGCGCAGTTCGGAGCCACCGCACGAATCGCGTCGAGTTGCTGACTCACCAGCTGACTCGCAGAGGCAATGGTCGAGCTCAGAACCGTGGTCTTCATTGCCGTGATCAGGAGGGGCAGAAATGCAATTGTCAACAGGGAGAGAAGGAACATCGAGATGACAACCTCAATCAAGCCGAAGCCGGGATCGCCGCGGTCTGGGTTCGCACCCGGCGAAATCTGTAGCATCGTCACGGTTGGGTTCCGGTCTGCCAGGTCGTGCTGCGGAAGGTTACAGGAATGAACCAAACGGGGGACCGCAGTTTTGCGGTACCCCCGTTCGGCATAAGACAGGATTAGCGGTAGCGCCTACGGGCACACGCCAGTTTTAACTCCACTGCTGTCCGTGATGTGGAACTTCGTGGCACCCGTGCTCTTACTCACACCATCGATGCAGAAAGCGACACCAGAGGCAGCCGGGCCGGTGCCCTTCCAAGCGATGGATGCCGTGTTGTCGCTGATGGCAAGTCCATATTTGCCCAGTCCGGCGACGGTCAAAGCCGGCACTGTCGTCGCCCCGTCCGTGAAGTAGGACACGACGGCGATTTTCGCCGTTGCGAGGTCGGACTTCACGCCGCCGTCCTTGGCTGAATCCTGCTGCCCGAGGAAGATCGGAATGGCGATCGCGGCGAGGATGCCGATGATGATGACGACGACGAGAAGCTCAATGAGCGTGAAGCCCTTTTCCTTCTGGCCGAGTTCTGAACGCTTGTGGGCAAGCGCTTCCGAGATGCTGCGGATCATGTGGAAGTCCTTTTCTGGATGGGTGCTGGGAAAGGCGATTGCGTTTGCCTGATTTGAGCTTATGGGCCAGCCAACGTTGTACTATCCCACGTTCAGGGGTAGGGGGCCGATTTCATGCCCCCAATGCGGGGGGGCTACTTGATGTATTCGAAGATGCTGAACATGGGCATGTAGAGGGCAACGATCATCCCGCCGATGACAACACCGATGAACGCAATCATCAGGGGTTCGATCAGCGCAGTGAGTTGCTCGGCGGTCGCTTGGACTTCCTGGTCATAGAAGTCGGCGATCTTGCCCAGCATCTGTTCCAGGGCGCCGGCGTCCTCGCCGACCGCGATCATCTGGGTCACCATGGCTGGAAAGACCGGCTCCAGACTGAGCGGTCCCGCGATTGACTTACCTTGACGCACCGATTCCTGCACCTTATGCAGGGCAGACTCGACGACCCAATTTCCGGAGGTTTCACCCACGATGCTCAGCGACTGGAGGATAGGCACACCGGCCCCAATCATCGTTGAGAAGTTGCGACTGAAACGCGCAATTGCGAGCTTCGTCAAGAGTTGACCGAAGACGGGGAGTTTGAGTTTGACCGGGTCGACGGCTTTGCGCACGCGCTCGGTGTTCTTGTTCTTCTTCCACCAAATACTGAACGCAATTGCCACGAGGATGAGAACAGGTAGCAGCCATACCATTGCTTTCGAAAGCACGACCAATACCATCGTGGGCGCGGGGAGCTGCCCGCCGAAACCAGCGAACATCTTCTCGAAGACCGGAACGATGAAGGTAAGCATGCCGATCACAGCGACGACAGCCATGATGAGCACAATGGTCGGATAGGCCAGGGCTGACTTGATGGTGTCGCGCAGCTTCACCTCGGATTCGAAGTTCCCAGCCACTGAATTGAGCGATTTTTCGAGGAATCCACCCGTCTCACCTGCCCGGACCAAGTTGATCATGATGGGCGGAAAGACGATGGAGTGCTTCTCCATGGCCTCTGACAGGGAAACGCCTGTCTCCACATCGGTACGGATTTTCCCCAAGATCTTGGCAAGTTCCTTGTTTTCGGTCTGCTCGGAGAGAATATTCAGGGTTCGTAAGAGCGAGAGGCCAGCCGAGGTCATCGTCGCCATTTGGCGGCTCATGATCGCCAAATCTTTGAGTCCGATACTTTTACTGAACCCGGGAATCCGGATCTCCGTACTGAGTCCGGTTCCGTCCGCGGCCTCGCTGACCGAGATCGGTGACAGCCCCATGGTGCTCAGGCGTGCCATCGCGGCACTCTCAGAGGCTGCGTCCAGTCGCCCCTTTACAGCTTTACCAGCGGCGTTGCGCGCCTTGTAGGCATAAGCCTGAGTTGTTGCCATTTAGTGTCCTCTGGATGAGTACGAGTCGCCGAAGTCGATTCCGCTAGCCGACATTCCCCGGCCAGTGGTTTCGGTGGGGTCCACGCGGCGGATCAACTGGTTGAGCCCCTCGAGGTCCTGCGCCTTCTCCTCAGCGGATGCGCGGGTGATCAGACCCGCGTCGACGAGCTCGGCCAAGTGCTGATCCATGGTGTGCATGCCGAGCGCACGGCCGGCCTGCATCGCGGACGCCACCTGGTAGGTCTTACCCTCGCGGATCAGGTTTGCGACCGCGGAGGTCGTGACCAGGACCTCGGTGGCGACCACCCGGCCGCCGCCGATCTTCTTGACCAGGGTCTGACAGACCACACCCTGCAGGGTGGCGGCCAGCTGCGCGCGCACCTGACCCTGCTGATGCGGCGGGAACACGTCGATCACGCGGTCGATGGTCTGGGCCGCCGACTGCGTGTGCAGGGTGGCGAAGACGAGGTGGCCGGTCTCGGCAGCAGTCAGGGCCACGGAGATGGTCTCCAGGTCGCGCAGCTCGCCGATCAGAATCACGTCGGGGTCCTGGCGCAGCACGTGCTTGAGCGCGGAGGCGAAGCTTTTCGTGTCGTGGCCGACCTCGCGCTGGTTGACCAGCGACTTCTGATGCTTGTGCAGAAACTCGATCGGGTCTTCGACCGTGACGATGTGGTCGGCACGGGTGCGGTTGACCAGGTCGATCAGTGCCGCCAGGGTGGTGGACTTGCCCGAACCGGTGGGGCCGGTCACCAGAACCAGGCCGCGAGGAAGCTTGGCGAACTGGCCGACGGTTTCGGGGATGCCGAGCTCTTTCAGGGGCTTGATCTCGCGCGGGATCAGGCGGAAGGCCCCGCCGATCGAGTTGCGCTGGTAGTAGTAGTTCACGCGAAAGCGCGCGCCGCCGGCCGTATAGGCGAAGTCGAGTTCGAGCTCCTCCTCGAACTGCGCGCGCTGCTTCGCCGAGAGGATGCTGTAGAGCGCAGAGGTGACCTTGTCACCCATCCACTTGCTCGCGCCCTCAATCGGCCGCAAGCCGCCATCGACACGGATGCTCGGTGGCGCTCCGACGGTGATGTGCAGGTCGGAGGCGTTCAGGTCGAGAACCTCGGCCAGGGCGTTCAGCAGGTCAAGGTCGGAGACCTCGTTGTCGCCGGTGCGGTTAGCGCGGGCGCGGCGCCCGGTCGTCTCGACCGCGCCGGTGTCCACCGGGAGGACCGTTGTCGCCGGCTGCGCGGCATCCGTAACATCGACGAACTCGAACTCCGCCGAGTCAGGAGCGGCCGGCGCGGCATCGTGCTCCGTCGGTTCGGCACCACGACGCTCGGGATCGCCGAGGCTCCAGCTGCCCCCGGCAGCCCCAGGAGGCGTGACCGGAATTTCATAGATGGGCTGGCTCATGCAGATATCCCCTTTTGCACTATGCGACCACTCGCAAGATTTCTTCGATCGATGTCAAACCCATTTGGGCCTTGGCCCAGCCATCCTCGCGGAGGGTGATCATGCCCTGTTCGCGCGCCACCCGGCCGATTTCGGCGCTCGATGCTCGGGCCACGGCGAGCCGCTCGATCTCCTCGGTCACGGTCATCACCTCGTGCACGGCGATGCGCCCCCGGTAACCGGTCTTCGAACATTGCGTGCAGCCGACCGCCTCGAAGATCGTGGGCAGTGGGTGCTCCGGGTCGAACGCGAAGCGGAGGCGCGTCAGGTAGTCGGGGGTCAGAACGGATGGCGTCTTGCACTTGTCGCAGAGGCGCCGCGCCAGGCGCTGGGCGACCACGCAGTCCAGGGCGGAACCCACCAGGAAGGGCTCGATACCCATTTCCGTCAGCCGGGTGATGGCGCTCGGCGCGTCGTTGGTGTGCAAAGTGGAGAGCACGAGGTGGCCGGTCAGCGAGGCCTCGATGGCGATCTGTGCGGTCTCGTGGTCGCGGATCTCACCCAGCAGAACGACATCCGGGTCGCTGCGCAGGATGGAACGCAGCGCACTCGCGAAGGTGAGGCCCGCCTTCGGGTTCACCTGAACCTGGTTGATGCCCGCCATGCGGTACTCCACCGGGTCTTCGACCGTGATCACGTTGATCTCGGGGCGAGCGACCGCACCCAGGGTCGTATAGAGCGTGGTCGACTTGCCCGAACCGGTCGGACCGGTGATCAGGATCATGCCGTAAGGCTTGGAGTAGGAGGTCTTGTAGGCCTCGAAGTTGTGCTCGAGCAGGGCCAGCGCGCGCACGTCGAGAGTCGTGTTCGAGTTGTCGAGAATGCGCATGACGACCTTCTCGCCCCACACTGTGGGGAGAGTCGCAACGCGCAGATCGATCTGACGGCCGGCATGGCGCACGGTCATGCGGCCGTCCTGCGGTTTGCGCCGCTCGGCGATGTCGATATCGCTCATGATTTTGAGCCTGGAGATAACACCGTTCTGGATGCTCTTGGGTGCGGTCTGCATCTCGTGCAGCACGCCGTCGATGCGGTAGCGCACCCGCAGGCTGTGCTCGCCGGGCTCGATATGGATGTCCGAGGCCAGGTCCTGGATGGCCTGGCTGACCAACAGGTTCACGAACCGCACGATCGGGGCATCGTCGTCGATGGAGTCCGAGACTCCGAAAGAGGAGCTCTCGGTGGCGGCGTTCTCTTCCTCGAGTGTGGAGGTGAGGTCGCTGAGCTCGTCGTCGGCGCGGTGGTAGCGGGTGATAGCCGCGAGGAGGTCGCTGCGCTCGGCGACAACCTGGGTGACGCGCATCCGTGATGCTTCGCGCACGTCGTCAACGGCGAAGACGTTGCCAGGGTCGACCATGGCGAGGATGAGCCGGCCGTCGTCGACGGCGATCGGGAGCACTTCGTGGCGTTTGCAGACGGCCACCGGAACGAGAGCCACGGCGAGGCGATCGACCGGGTAGTCGATCAGCTCGACGAAGGGCAGGTTGGCTTGCTGGGCCCGAGCCTTGGCGAACTGCACCTCGGTGATGACGCCCTTGGCGACGAGCGCGCGGACGGCGCTCTCATCGGCGGGGTCGCCGGCCATCAGGTGGTCGAGCTCCTCGATCGGCAGCAGACCGTGCAGGATCAAGATTTCGGTGAGGCTGGCCACGCGATCCTCTCGAACAGGCTCGGTAAGTAAGTAACGGACAACGCTATCTCGGGGGCAGGGAATCCGGCCAGACCCACAATGAGGGGGACACGGTTCGAAAGCAGCCTCTGTTCAGTGATCCTAACGGGGCGGGGCTTCGACCCGACATAGACACGGCATCGACACGGCATCGACCCGGCCTCGATCCGGTTGCGGCCCGCGGGGCGGCAGGCGGAATGCGGCCGCTGCTGGGCGATGCCCGGGCCGGGCTCGGCCTGCTCGAAACGGTCTAGACGCCCATCCAAAGGTTGTCGATGATGTTCTGTGTGTAGCCCAGCGGGCCGGCATTCGTGTACTTCGTGGCGAGCCAGATGCCGCCCCTCAGAAAGTGGGACTCACCGAAAGTGCCGTCTGCCGTGTCGTCTGGATGATGCAGCGGCGGCCCTCCGACTGGGTGAAGCACTCCAGTCCGTTTGCGACGAGCCGGGCCTCCACCGCGACGGTCTGTTCCGGGGTCACCCAGACCACAGTGGTGATGATCCCGGTGTCGGATCCCCGGTACGGGCTCGCCCAGACGCAGGTCAGGTGGTCGAGAGCGTCGATCTGGACGCGCAGCTCGGCATCGTCGGTGCCGTGGGACACGGCGGCATCCGGGTCCTGGCTCCAGACGGGGTTCAAGGTCAGGTCGCCGAGCGCCTCGACCATGGCCGGGCTGTAGAGCTGCGTGCACGCGGTTGAACGTGGATCGCCCGGCGCCGCGGTCTGCCCGGGTGCGGATTGAGTCGGCTTGAGGGTTGCCGGGGGCGTGGTGGTGGTCGGAGAATCTGTAGGGGTGGGTGCGTTGGTCGGGGCGGGCGCCACGGTGGCGGTTCCGGGGGTCTCGCCTGCGCCCGGGAAACCTTCACCGCCCCGGGGTCTCCATTGAGGCAACCGGCGGCCTTGGACGGCTTCGGAGCGGCCGGAGTTGCTCAGAGATAAATTCGATTATTCTCTCAAATTATGTGAGTATCTCTCGACACTGGGTGCGAGTTGAGGTATTCTCTNGGCAGGCGGCCGATGCCGTGGCCCTGCTGGGCTCGTCATGCGCTGACTTCTCGGCCCTTCCTGATGCCGAGGTGTTGGCCGGTCAGAAGCGAATCGCTTCGATCCGCCGTCTCGTCGATACCTATGCTGCCTGGATGGCGGCGACCATCGCCGAGCGTTCCCGACCGGAGCTCGGGCACTCGGGTTTGGCGGCGCAGCAGGGGTATCTCTCCCCGGAGGCCCTGATTCAGAACTCGACCGGCTCGTCCAAGGGCGACGCCTACAAGCTGGTCGCGGTCGGCACGATGATGGCCGATGCCGAGGCGGCCGACAGGCTCGTCGAGGCGGCGCTGTCCTCGCCCGACAGGGATGCCGCCGAGGTCGCCGAGTTCGAGGCGAAGGTGCCGTGGCAGGCGCCGATCGCCCGGGCCGTTACCGCCGGCACGCTCTCGGTTGACGCGGCCGAGGCGATCCGGGCCGGGCTCGGCCAGGTCGATGCGGCAGTTACCGCGGAGAAGCTCGGGGTGGCCCTGGCGGCGCTGCTCACCGAGGCCTCGTCACTGAATGCCGATCAGGTGTTCAAGCAGGCGAGACGGATTCGCGACCGGCTTGACGAGGCCGGCATCGCCGCCCGCGAGAAGCAGGCCTACGACGACCGCTACCTGCGGGTCTACCGGCTGGGCAACGGCACCGTGCGCCTGAACGGGCTGTTCGCGCCCGAAGACGGCGAGTTCGTGCTCTCCACCTTCGACTCGATCACGGGCCCGCGCCGCGGCGGGGTTCGATTCGTGGACGCAGAGCGGGCAGCCTGGGCAAAGAAGATGCAAGACGACCTCCGCACGACCGAACAGATCGCCGCGGACTCTCTCGTGCAGCTGCTCAAAATCGCCGGCGAAGCCGACCCGGGCCAGGTCTTCGGCGGACGCCGACCCTCGGTGCGCGTGATCGTGACCGAGAAGGCGCTCAAGCCGGAAGCAGCCGCGCAGGAAGCAGAGGCGCGGCAGCCGGCCGCACCGGCCGCTCACGGGCAGATCGAGGGCAACCCGGTCCCCATCTCGCAGGAGACCATCGACCGACTCCTCTGCGACACCGGAACCCGCGGCATCAAGTTCGACGCGGACGGCCAAATCATCAATGTCGGCCGCGACGAACGGCTCTTCACCGAGCACCAGCGCGCCGCAATGGCAGTCCGTGACGGTGGATGCCTCTGGGTCGGCTGCGACAGGCCACCGGCGTGGACTGAGGCCCATCACGTCAACGAATGGTTGAAGGAAAACGGGTACACCGATTTGGCCGACGGAGTGCTGCTGTGCCATCCGCACCATTTGCTACTGCACAACCAGCACTGGACGATCATTCGCACCGGAACGCAGTACTGGCTGAGGCCACCGGTCGAGTTCGATCCAGAGCAGACGCTGGTGGCGTTGCCGAGCAAGAGATCGGGGCTGTAGTCCAGTCACACTTCTCGACGACGGACAATGCGTCAACGTCCGCCTCGCGCAGCGCCTCTTCACCGAGAAGCAACGCGCGGGAATCGTGGCCCGCTACGTCGGATGCCGCTGGCCCGGCTACGAACGCCCACCCGCCTGGACCGAAGCCCACCACCTCGACCAATGGCTCGCAGACGCCGGCGGTCCTGCCCGGCAAGAACGCCCTCCTGCAATCATCAAAACCCCCGGGAAACCGAAAATTCTGATGCTCACCGAATCTGAACCAGCACTGCTAGGTTTTCCCTAGGAACGACCAGGGGGCTGCATGATGATTGAAAATTGGTACTGGATGCTTGTCTATCCGGCCTTGATACTGGTCGTGATGGAAACGCTTTGGATCGGTTCACGCCGGCGCCCCGGCTTCGGGCACAAGAGTGCCATCGTGATCACCATTGTCGTGCGAATCATCTACCTCACGTGGCGCGTGTTGTTCACCATCCCGTCCGACGCCTGGTGGAACACTGCGACCGGCATTCTGCTGTTGACGGTCGAAGTACTCGGATTCGCACAATCGCTGGCGGTGTATGTCACCCTCTGGACCCCATACGCCGGGCGCACTGTGCCGTTGCCGCCAGCAGACGAGCTCCCGCGGGTCGACGTGTTCATTGCCACCTACAACGAGCCCGTGTCAATGCTCCGGATGACCATCGCCGGCGCCGTGGGCATGCGCTATCCGACCGACGGCGTTCGCGTTTTCGTCTGCGATGACGGCGCGCGTGAGGAAGTGCGCCAACTTGCCGAAGAGTACGGGGCCATCCATCTCATCCGGCCTGACCACGCTCACGCCAAAGCCGGCAACCTCAACAATGCGCTTGGGCGGAGCGACGGGGACCTGATCGTGACCCTGGACGCGGACATGGTTCCCCGGCCGGACTTCCTGGAGCGCACCGTCGGTCGTTTTCAGGACCCCGAGCTGGGCTTCGTCCAGGCGCCCCAGGCGTTCTACAACGAGGACCCGTTCCAGTACAACCTGTTCTCCGGTCAGGCTTTGCCGAACGAGCAGGACTTCTTCATGCGTACCCTGCAGGCCGGCAAATCGCGCTTCAATGCGGTGATGTACGTGGGGAGCAACACGATGTTCCGCCGCTCGGCTTTGGAAAGCGTGGGAGGATTTGCAGTGGGTGTGATCACGGAGGATCTCGCCACGGGCCTCCTGATCCAGGGGGCCAAGTACCGGACCGAATTCGTGCCGGACATCATTGCGGCCGGGCTGGCCCCGGAGAACCTGGCCGACATGCTCAAGCAGCGTGACCGCTGGTGCCGCGGCAACATCCAGACGGCCCGCAAGTGGAACCCACTGACCCTGCCCGGACTCACACTCATGCAGAGGTGGCTCTATTCCGATGCGGTCGTCTACTGGTACTTCGGGGTTTTCAAGCTGATCTACATCATTACCCCGCTGCTCTTCCTCCTCTTCGGGGTGGTCGCCCTGGACACGAGCGTGGAGGCCCTGCTTATCTTCTGGCTGCCCACCTATCTCTGCGTGATGCTGTGTTTCGCCATCATCGTCGGACGTCGCCGGAGCCATTCCTGGAGCAACATCTACGAATTGGCTCTGACCCCCGCCATCGCGCTCTCCGCGGCAGCTGAGACGCTGGGCCTGCGAGTCAAAGCCTTCAACGTCACCCCCAAGGGCGTTGGCCTGAAAGAACAGGTCTTCCACTGGCGAATCGCGCTCCCCCACCTGGTGCTTCTGACCCTGGCGGCCGTCGGCCTGGTGCGAGGAATCTTCCTCAGCCCGGAACTCGCCAACACGAGCGCGCTGTACATCAACGTCTTCTGGTGCCTGTACTTCGTGGTCGGCCTGGTGCTGGCCGTCACTCTGTGCGTTGAGCGTCCACGCCTCCGGTCAGCCGAGCGCACGCCGATGAGTACACCGGTGACCGCGGCCTTCCAGAATTTTGGCGCTCACCCGGGTGAACTCGTCGACCTGAGCCTGATGGGGGCGCGCATATCCATTCCCTGGTCGGAGCGGCTCGACCCGAAGGGCTTCGCCTCCAAGGCATCGTCGGTCACCGCTCTTCAGATCCCTGAGGTCGGCGAACTGCCCGGAATAGGCAGCTGGATCGTGAACTCCTCGGACGGTGTGACGATCGGCTTCCGTTTCGATCCGCTCACCCCAGAGCAGACCGTGGACCTGGTACAGGTGATCACCGAATCACCGAGCTGGGTCCGGGGAGACGAGGAGGAGAAGGCCTACCTCGCCACTGCCGGCTGGCGTGCAGTACGTGGGGCCACAACGCCCACGCTTCCCTGGCGGCGCGCCCAGGTTCGGATGGCTACCAACTCGTCGGCTGTTTTGCATCCCGTCACCCTCTTCGAGCGCGGCCCAGCTCTCGAACTCGCCCGGGAACGTGAGGCCGCGTTCGCCGTCGACCGCGTGCCCACCGCCGCGGCGGGAGGGCTGGCACTCGACGTCGTCGATCATCCGGAAGCGGAATCCCTGGATCGGGATCCCGGGGCGCTCACGGCAGCGGTCGAGGACATCGGCTTCGGCGGGTGCCGCCTATCGCTCCGCCACCGTCTGGAACCGGGAGCGCTCGTCATCGTCGAGATCCCCGGAAGCCTGGCACAACCGGAGGTGGCCGAGGTGCGGTGGGTGAAACGACGCTGGGTGGGCTACGAGGCCGGCCTTCAATTCGACCGGGCGAACCCGACGGGATAAGGCCGAGCGGTGGCACTCTCATAGGGCGGCTGCGACATCACCCTCCGCCCCGGGCACCGCAGAGCGCCAAGGCTAGTGGGCGAACTGCACTTCGGGATGCACGGACGGCGTGGGCTTGGAGAACAGATAGCCCTGGCCGAAGCGGCAGCCCATGGATCTCAGCAGGTCCCGCTGGCTCGTCGTCTCGATGCCCTCGGCGACGACATCCAGGTTCAGGGAATCGGCCAGACGCAGGATTCCCTCCACGATCGCGCGATCGTGATCGGAGCTCTCGACGTCGCGAATGAACGTCAGGTCGATCTTGAGCAGGTCAACCGTGAACGCGCGCAAGTGGGTGAAAGATGAATACCCCGTGCCGAAGTCGTCGATGGCCAGCCGCACGCCGAGGCTCCGCAGTTCTTGGAAGGTCCGGGCCGCGGAATCGATGGCGTCGAGCACCGCGCTCTCGGTCAGCTCCAGCCAGAGCTGTTCCGGCGGCAGACCCGACTCGGCGAGGACCCGCTTGACGACGTCACCGAAGTCATCCTGCACGAATTGCCGCGCGGACACGTTGACGCTGACCGCCACTCCCTGAGCCAGCCCCGTGGCCGCCCGGCACGCCTGGCCGAGCACCGTCGATCCGATTCCCTTGATCAGACCCACTTCCTCGGCGAGAGCAATGAAGTCACCCGGCATCACGAGCCCGCGCTCGGGCCTTCGCCAGCGTGCCAAAGCCTCGGTCGCCACCACCTTGTGGTCCTGCAGATCCACGATCGGCTGATACCAGGATTCGATCTGGCCCAGTTCCACCGCGTCGCGCAGGGCCAACTCGCTGTCGAGCCGCTGATGGATGCGGTACCGCAGGTCGTCGTCGAAGACCTCGTAGCGGGCGCGCCCGCGGTCCTTCGCCAGGTACATGGCCTGATCCGCATTGCGCAGGAGCAGTTCGGCATCGTCGTGCCCGAGGCCGAAAGCAATCCCGATGCTGGCGTCGACGGATGCCGACTGGTCGCCGATCGTGATCGGCCGCGCGATGGCCGCCTGGATCGAATCGGCGATCCGGTGCACATCCTCGCTGCCACCGACATCCGGGCAGATCACGACGAACTCGTCGCCTCCGATCCGGGACACCGTGTCGCCGGCCCGGATGCTTTGCCGGAGGCGGATGGCAACCTCGTTCAGCACTGTGTCACCGGCGTGGTGCCCAAGGCTGTCATTGACGAACTTGAACCGGTCGAGGTCGATGAATAGCACCGCAACGCCGCGACCCTGGCGCGACGCCTGCAGAAGCGCCTGCTTCAACCGGTCGAGCAGGAGCAGACGGTTGGGCAGGTTCGTCAGCGGGTCGTGGAATGCCAGGTGCTCAACCCGCGCCTCGGCCAGGCGTCGGGCGGTGATGTCCTCCAGCTGGTACAGCAGTCCCCCGGCCTGGTCGCCCTCGAAGATCTCGGCGATGCTGACCTTGACCCAGGTTTCCTGATTGCCTTCGTGGCGCATCCGCCGGTCGATGCGTTGTCGGGTCGACGGACCTTCCAGGCCAGCGCTCTCCATCTCCTCATCGTCAGCGTCCTCAGCCGGCATGAAGATCGTCTCGATATGGGCGCTGACAAGCGGGTTCTGGTGACCCGCCAGTTCCAGGAGCCGCCTGTTGGCGGCCACTACCTGTCCGTCGAGCGTCACGATGGCCGTTCCCAACGGCGAGGAAGCGAAGGCAGCCTCGAACCGGGCCGCGGCGGCCGTGGCCGCGTTCTCGGCCTCACGCTGCGCGGTGACATCGGTGACGCTGGCCAGGTGCCCGATGATGCCCTTCTCATCACGCATCGGAGCGGTGTTCACCTGCACCCAGTTGATGTGGCCCTCAGGGGTGCGAAACCGCAGGGTGGTTTCGAAGGGCTCGCCGGCTGCGGCGCTCGCTTCCCAACCGAGGAGCACCCGTTCCGCGTCATCCGGATGGAGCGCGGTGGCCCAGCCGTCGCGGCGCGACTGACTCTTCGTGAGGCCGCTGAGTGCCAGCCACTGGTCGTTGGCGGACACGAGCCCGCCCGCGGCATCCATCTGCACGATTCCAACGGGTGCGATCTTGATGAGGGTGTGCAGCGTGTCGGCCGTCTCCGCGAGCTGGCGGGTTCGGTCCTCGACCGTCGCCTCCAACGTGTGGTTGGCCTCAGCGAGAGCCTGCATCGCGCCATCACGCTGACGATCGAGGTCACGCAGCCGGCGGGCAGCGACCCACGCCAGCACGCAGCTCAGCACTGTCATGCCGAGGATCAGGATGGCGACGCCGAAGGCCGTGTCGTACCAGCCCTGGCGCTGTCCCCACAGCCGCAGCCAACCGAGGATGAACGGTCCCAGAACTAGGAATGGAATGACCTGGCGGAGGAGCCGACCCGCACTGCCACCGTCTCGGAAGAGGCCGATCAGACCGGCATCGGGGCGCTGAATCAACAGGGCCGTGGCGAGGATTCCGACGCCCAAGGCCGTCTGCCAGGCCATACTCGTGTAGCCGCCCAGCGAATACAGCGAGGAGACGCCATAGGCATAACCCAGGATCGCGACCAGGCTGACGCCCAGAGCCGCGAATGCGAAGCCGAGCATCACGGCGGATCGAGCGGCCCGGCTGGCGATGACGGACGCACCGAGCAGGACCAGCGCCACCGACGTGGACGGCGCCATCCGCTCCGACCGCCCGCCGAAGTCGATTCCCGGCAGGAGCACATCGATGCCGAGTGATCGGCCGACGACGAACTCCGCGATCGTGAGGGCGCCGATCATCAGTGCCAGCAGACCCAGGATCACGGTCAGCCTGCGACGATCGACGGCCAGCACGGCAACCGCCACCAGCACGAGCCCCAGGGCTGCCATCGGCTTCATCGCCAGCAGGTCGCGGAGCACGGGCGGCAGGGCGTCGACTCCGACGTACCAACTGACCAGCACCAGGAGACCCATGGCACCGACTAGCGCTCCACCGAGCTGCCCGACCAACCGCATACTGTTCCTCTGCTCCCGAAAAGCAGGTCTGCCGGTCGTTGCTTCTACCCTACTTTGTGCGCGGATTGCGGATCTCCCGGGCGACTACTCGTCGGCCCACACGTTGGCGATGATGTCGTGCGTGTAGCCGTCCGGTCCGGTATTGACATATCTGGTGGCCAGCCAGATGTCGTCGCGAAGAAAGTGCGACTCACCGACGAGTTCACCATCCTCGGTTGTCTCGATGAGGCAACGCATTCCGCCGAGTTCCTCGTAGCAGTTCATACCTGCGGCGGTCAGCCGGCTTTGAATCTTGGTCGACTGTTCCGGGGTCACCCACACCAACTCCGTGGTCAGTCCCAGGCCGGACCCGCCGTTGGCGTTCGCCCACACGCAGGTGAGGCGCTCCCCGGTAGCGTCGATCAGGGCGATCAACTCCGGGTCCCCGGACCCGCGGTTGACGTCCGAGTTCTCCTCAGCGACCCAGGCCGGGTTGAGCACCAGGTCATCGAAAGCGGCCACGATCGCCGGGCTGTAGAGCTCATCACAGGTCGACGGATGCGGCCCATCCGTCGTGGCCGTCGGAGCAGGCACACTCGCGAGGGCCAGAGGCGCAGGGGACGAGTGCGGCTGCGGCCGCCCGACCGCCTCTCGCTCCGGCGCGCCCGCGCCGCCCCGCCAGACAATGAGCAGGACAATGAGGGCGATGACCAGCATGGAGCCGACGGCGCCGAGGAGCACCCACATCCGTCGACGCGTCATTGCCGAAGCGGACACCGGACCTGCACCCATGCGATACCCCCAGAAAGATTCTGGACCAGCCTATCGCGGGTCTCGACAGGCTCGGGTTTCGACAGGCTCGACCAGCGGAGGCGAACGGGCTTAACCGAGGACGGCCCCCTGCCGAGGCAGGAGGCCGTCCGTGGAACCTATCGCTAGTGACTAGTTGTAGGTGCCGGGGGTGAAGTCATCCGACGAAAAGCTGTCGAAGTCGACGAAGCTCAGGTCACCCTCGTTGAACGCTGCATCATCGGTGAAGATGCGGTTCGGGTAACGCTCAGCCTTGGCTTCATCCGTTGCCTCGACGGTGACGTCGCGGTAGCGGGGAAGACCGGTGCCGGCCGGGATCAACTTACCGATGATCACGTTCTCCTTGAGGCCCATCAGCGGGTCGCTCTTGCCTTCCATGGCCGCCTGGGTCAGAACCCGGGTGGTCTCCTGGAAGGAAGCGGCCGACAGCCAGGACTCGGTCGCCAACGAAGCCTTGGTGATACCCATGACTTCTTGACGAGCCGACGCCGTCTTCTTGCCCTCGGTGAGCGCGGTGCGGTTGAGGTCGTTGTACTTCAACCGGTCAACGAGCTCGCCGGGGAGCAGGCCGGTGTCGCCGTGCTCGACGACGGTCACCTTGCGCAGCATCTGGCGAACGATGACCTCGATGTGCTTGTCGTGAATCGGCACACCCTGCGACCGGTAGACATCCTGCACGCCACCGACGATGTGCTTCTGCACGGCGCGAACACCCTTGACGCGAAGAACTTCCTTCGGGTCGACGGCACCGATGATGATCTGCGTGCCGAGCTCGACATGCTGGCCATCCTCGACGAGGAGAGTGGAGCGCTTGAGCACCGGGTAGGCAATCGGCTCATCGCCGTTGTCGGGGGTCAGGATGACCTTCCGGCTGCGGTCGGTGTCCTCGATGGTGATGCGACCGGCGGTGTCGACGATCGGCGACGCACCCTTGGGGGTTCGGGCCTCAAACAGTTCCTGCACACGAGGCAGACCCTGGGTGATGTCGTCGGCGGATGCCGATCCACCGGTGTGGAAGGTACGCATCGTGAGCTGGGTACCCGGTTCACCGATGGACTGTGCGGCGATGATACCGACGGCCTCACCGATGTCGACGAGTAGCCCGGTGGCGAGCGAGCGGCCGTAGCAGACCGCACACACTCCGACGGCCGACTCACAGGTCAGCACCGAGCGCACCTTGATGGTCTCGACACCGGCCTCGACCAGCTTGTCGATGAGCACGTCACCCACGTCGTCGCCGGCGTCAGCCACGATCTCACCCTTGGCGTTGACCGCCGGGGTGGCCAGGCTGCGAGCGTAGACCGCGTTCTCCACGTTGGGGTGGCGGACGAGATCGCCCATCGGGTTGACCTCGGCGATCGGCAGTTCCAGACCCTTGGTCGTGCCACAGTCGTCTTCGCGGATAATGACATCCTGCGAGACGTCCACGAGACGACGCGTGAGGTACCCGGAGTCGGCGGTACGCAGAGCCGTGTCGGCCAGACCCTTACGAGCACCGTGAGTAGCAATGAAGTACTCGGCGACGGACAGGCCTTCGCGGTAGCTCGAAATGATCGGGCGAGGAATGATCTCACCCTTCGGGTTGTTGACCAGGCCTCGCATACCAGCGATGTTCCGCACCTGCAGCCAGTTACCACGGGCACCGGAGGTAACCATGCGGTTGATGGTGTTGTCGGCAGGGAAGTTCTCCTGCATGGCCGCGGCAACGTCTTCGGTCGCCTTGGTCCAGATCTGGATGAGCTCCTGGCGACGCTCGAGGTCGGTCGTGAGACCCTTCTCGAACTGCGACTGCACCTTGGCGGCCTGCTTCTCGTAGCCGGCAACGATCTGCGGCTTGTTCGGCGGGGTCAGGATGTCGCTGAGCGCCACGGTCACACCGGACCGGGTGGCCCAGTAGAAACCGGCGTCCTTGACGCGGTCAAGCGTCGCGGCGACTTCCACCTTCGGGTACCGTTCGGCGAGGTCGTTGACGATCGCCGAGAGGCTGCCCTTGTCGGCGACCTTTTCGAAGTACGGGTAGTCAACCGGCATGGCCTCGTTGAAGATCGCGCGGCCGAGCGTGGTGGTCACCAACACGGTTCCGACGGCCTGGCCGTTGACGAGTTCGACGCCTTCGGGCTGCGTGCCCTCTTCGAAGTACTTGTCGGCCAGACGGATGCGCACCTTGGCGTTCAGGTCGAGGCCCTGGTTCGCGTCCTTCTTCTGGTCGAAAGCGAGAATCGCTTCCGCGATCGAGGAGAACGCCCGGCCCTCGCCGATGACGCCTTCCTTGAGCGTGGTCAGGTGGTGCAGACCGATGATCATGTCCTGGGTGGGCAGGGTCACCGGGCGACCGTCAGACGGCTTCAAGATGTTGTTCGAGGCGAGCATCAGGATGCGCGCTTCGGCCTGGGCTTCCATCGACAGCGGCAGGTGGACAGCCATCTGGTCACCGTCGAAGTCGGCGTTGAACGCGGCACAGACGAGAGGGTGCAACTGGATCGCCTTACCCTCCACGAGCTGAGGCTCGAACGCCTGGATGCCGAGGCGGTGGAGCGTCGGTGCCCGGTTCAGCAGCACGGGGCGCTCGCGGATGATCTCCTCGAGCACGTCCCAGACCTGCGGGCGTGAACGCTCGACCATGCGCTTGGCGGCCTTGATGTTCTGAGCGTGGCTCAGGTCGATCAGGCGCTTGATCACGAACGGCTTGAACAGCTCGAGTGCCATCTGCTTGGGCAGACCACACTGGTGCAGCTTGAGCTGCGGGCCGACGACGATGACCGAACGGCCGGAGTAGTCGACGCGCTTGCCGAGCAGGTTCTGACGGAAACGACCCTGCTTGCCCTTGAGCATGTCGCTCAGTGACTTGAGGGCGCGGTTTCCGGTACCCGTGACGGGGCGGCCACGACGACCGTTGTCGAAGAGTGCGTCAACGGCCTCCTGCAGCATCCGCTTCTCGTTGTTCACAATGATCTCGGGGGCACCGAGGTCAAGCAGACGACGCAGGCGGTTGTTGCGGTTGATCACGCGACGGTAGAGGTCGTTGAGGTCGGAGGTCGCGAAGCGGCCACCGTCGAGCTGCACCATCGGGCGCAGTTCGGGCGGGATCACGGGGACGACGTCGAGCACCATCGCGGCCGGCGAGTTGCCGGTGATGATGAACGCGTTGACCACGCGGAGGCGCTTGATCGCACGGATCTTCTTCTGGCCCTTGCCCTCGGCGATCTGCAGGTGCAGGTTTTCGCTCTCGGTGACCAGGTCGAAGGCCAGCAGGCGCTTCTTGATGGCTTCGGCGCCCATGTAGGCCTCGAAGTACATGCCGAAACGGTCCTGCAGCTCGTGGAAAACGGAGTCTTCGGGCTTCAGGTCGCCGACCTTGAGGGTGCGGAAGTCTTCCCAAACGCGCTCGAGGTGAGCGATCTGCTCGTCGAGAGACTTGCGGACCTGGCTCATCTCCTTTTCGGCGGCGTCCTTGGTGCGCTTCTTCTGGTCGCTCTTGGCACCTTCGGCCTCCAGTGCCGCGAGGTCGGTTTCCAGGCGCTGCAGACGGTCAGCGATGCGGGAATCGCGCTGGCCCTCGATGGTCTTGATCTCGAGGCGGAGCTCGTTCTCAAGGCCGGGCATGTCCTGGTGGCGGCCGTCTTCGTCAACCGTGATGACCATGTACGCGGCGAAGTAGATGACCTTTTCGAGGTCCTTCGGAGCCATGTCCAGCAGGTAGCCGAGACGCGAGGGGACACCCTTGAAGTACCAGATGTGGGTGACCGGGGCGGCGAGCTCGATGTGGCCCATGCGCTCACGGCGCACCGACGACTTCGTGACCTCGACGCCGCAGCGCTCGCAGACGATGCCTTTGAAGCGCACTCGCTTGTACTTGCCGCATGAGCATTCCCAGTCCCTGGACGGGCCGAAGATCTGCTCGCCGAACAGGCCGTCTTTTTCCGGCTTGAGCGTGCGGTAGTTGATTGTTTCGGGCTTCTTGACCTCACCGTGAGACCAGCGACGGATGTCGTCGGCGGTCGCAAGGCCAATGCGAAGCTCGTCAAATGTGGTTACGTCGAGCAATTTCTCTCCTTGGAAAGTATTCGAAGTGTTCGTCATCGGCCGGGCCTAGATGTCGTCGATCGAAGACGACTCAAACCGGGTGGAAATGTTGATGCCGAGTTCTTCCGCAGCGCGGAACACCTCGTCATCCGTGTCGCGCAGGCTGACGGCGGTACCGTCGCTCGACAGCACCTCGACGTTCAGGCACAGCGACTGCATTTCCTTGATCAGAACCTTGAAGCTCTCGGGGATACCCGGCTCCTGAATGTTCTCGCCCTTGACGATGGCCTCGTAGACCTTCACCCGGCCGAGGATGTCATCGCTCTTGATGGTCAGGAGTTCCTGCAGGGCATAAGCGGCTCCGTATGCTTCGAGCGCCCACACCTCCATCTCACCGAAACGCTGTCCGCCGAACTGCGCCTTACCACCCAGCGGCTGCTGCGTGATCATGGAGTAGGGGCCGGTGGAACGGGCGTGGATCTTGTCATCGACAAGGTGGTGCAGCTTCAGGATGTACATGTAGCCCACGGAAACCGGGTTGGGGAACGGCTCGCCGGAGCGGCCGTCGAACAACTGGGTCTTACCGGTGCGGTCGATCAGGCGGTCGCCGTCACGAGTCGGGGTCGTCGAGTCGAGAAGACCCTCGATCTCGACCTCGAGCGCGCCGTCGAATACCGGGGTCGCGACCTTGGTGTTCGGAGCTGCGCTGTGCGCGGCCTCGGGCAGACGGCCGGCCCACTTGGGCTTGCCTTCCACCTGCCAGCCCTGCTTGGCGATCCAGCCCAGGTGGGTTTCCAGAACCTGACCGAAGTTCATTCGGCCCGGGATGCCCAGCGGGTTGAGGATGATGTCGACCGGGGTTCCGTCGGCGAGGAACGGCATGTCCTCGATCGGCAGGATGCGGGAGATGACACCCTTGTTGCCGTGACGGCCGGCGAGCTTGTCACCCTCGGTGATCTTGCGCTTCTGCGCGATGAAGACCGCGACGCGCTGGTTGACGCCCGAGCCGAGCTCGTCGTCGCCGTCCTGCGAGTCGAAGACTTTGACACCGATGATGGTGCCGCGTTCACCGTGGGGAACCTTGAGGCTCGTGTCGCGAACTTCGCGGCTCTTCTCGTTGAAGATGGCACGCAGCAGGCGCTCCTCGGCGGACAGCTCGGTCTCGCCCTTGGGCGTGACCTTGCCGACGAGGATGTCGCCGGGGCGAACCTCGGCACCGATCCGGATGATGCCGCGTTCGTCGAGGTCGGCGAGCAGATCAGGCGACACGTTGGGCAGGTCGCGGGTGATCTCTTCCTTGCCCAGCTTGGTGTCGCGAGCGTCAACCTCGTATTCCTCGATGTGAATCGACGAGAGGGTGTCGTCCTTGACCAGGTTCTGGCTCAGGATGATCGCGTCCTCGAAGTTGTAGCCTTCCCATGGCATGAACGCGACGAGCAGGTTCTTGCCTAGAGCGAGTTCTCCGTTTTCGGTGGCGGGGCCATCGGCGATGACTTCGCCGACTTCGATCCGCTCGCCGGCCTGCACGATGACACGGTGGTTGTAGCTCGTGCCCTGGTTGGAGCGCGCGAACTTGCGCAGGTAGTACTCCTGCGTGCCGCCCTCGTCGAGCTGAATGGTGACGACGTCGGCCGAAACCTCCATCACCACGCCGGCCTTGTCGGCGGTGAGCACGTCACCGGCGTCGATGGCCGCAAAGACCTCCATGCCGGTACCGACGAGCGGGCTCTCGCTCATCAGGAGCGGGACGGCCTGACGCTGCATGTTGGCACCCATGAGGGCGCGGTTCGCATCGTCGTGCTCGAGGAACGGGATGAGCGAGGTGGCGACGGACACCATCTGGCGAGGCGAAACATCCATGTAGCCAATGTCTTCCGCGGGAAAGAGGTCGACCTCTCCACCCTTTTTGCGGGCGAGAACACGGGCGTCGGCGAAGTGCCAGTCCTTGGTGAGCGGGGCGTTCGCCTGGGCGACGATGAACTCGTCTTCTTCGCTGGCGGTGAGGTAGTCGATCTGGTCGTTCATGACCTTGCCATCGACGACGCGGCGGTACGGGGTCTCAATGAAACCGAAGGCGTTGATCCGCGCGAACGAGGCGAGCGAACCGATCAGGCCGATGTTCGGGCCTTCCGGGGTTTCGATGGGGCACATGCGGCCGTAGTGCGAGGGGTGAACGTCTCGCACCTCGACGCCGGCACGGTCACGGGACAGACCACCCGGACCCAGCGCGGACAGGCGACGCTTGTGCGTCAGTCCGGCGAGCGGGTTGTTCTGGTCCATGAACTGCGACAGCTGGCTGGTACCGAAGAACTCCTTGATCGCGGCGACGACGGGGCGCACGTTGATCAGGGTCTGCGGGGTGATCGCTTCGATGTCCTGCGTGGTCATGCGCTCGCGAACGACGCGCTCCATGCGGGACAGGCCGGTGCGCACCTGGTTCTGGATGAGCTCGCCGACGGCACGGATGCGACGGTTGCCGAAGTGGTCGATGTCGTCGATGTCGATGCGGATGTCGGTCTGCTTGCCGTCGCGGACGCCGGCGATCGTGGTCTGGTTGTCGTGCAGCGCAACCAGGTACTTGATCGTGGCCAGGATGTCCTTGAGCGTCAGCACGGAGTCGCTGAGCGGCGCTTCGAGTCCGAGCTTGCGGTTGATCTTGTAACGACCGACCTTGGCCAGGTCGTAGCGCTTGGAGTTGAAGAAGAAGTTGTCGAGAAGCGCACGCGCGGCCTCGGCGGCAACCTGCTCGCCCGGACGCAGCTTGCGGTAGATGTCCTTGAGGGCTTCTTCCTTGGTGAGGATGTTGTCCTTCTCCAGGGTGAGCTCGATCGACGCAAAGCCCTTGAACTCTTCGAGGATCTCTTCGCTCGTGAGGCCGAGGGCCTTGAGGAAGACGGTGACGGACTGTTTGCGCTTGCGGTCGATGCGAACGCCGACCTGGTCGCGCTTGTCGATCTCGAATTCGAGCCAGGCACCGCGGCTCGGGATGACGCGAGCGGAGTAGATGTCCTTGTCGGACGTCTTCTCCTGCTGGCGGTCGAAGTAGACGCCCGGGGAGCGGACCAGCTGTGAGACGACGACACGCTCCGTGCCGTTGATCACGAAGGTGCCCTTGGGGGTCATCAGCGGGAAGTCACCCATGAACACGGTCTGGGTCTTGATCTCACCGGTGAGGTGGTTCATGAACTCAGCGTTCACATAGAGAGGTGCGGAGTAGGTCTTACCCTTTTCCTTGCACTCGTCAATGGTGTACTTCTCCGGCTCGAGCTCCGGGTTGGTGAACGACAGCTGCATCGTTTCGCCGAGGTCCTCGATGGGTGAGATCTCTTCGAAGATCTCGTCGAGCCCGGTGCGAGTCGGCAGGTCCTGTCGACCGGCCGCCTGGCCTTCTGCGACACGCTGTTTCCAGTTGTCGTTACCGACGAGCCAATCGAAGCTCTCGGTCTGCAAAGCAAGCAGATCCGGAACAGTCAGATTGTCGGTGATCTTCGCGAACGAAAGACGGCCAGCGGCGCGTCCGTTCTTGGGTGAGTTGGTGGTTGCGTTGCGCGCAGCAGCCAAGGAAATAACCTCCGTGGACCCCGTCAGGTCTAGTCACTGTTAGTAAGGAATACCGAGTACGAACTCCTCAGACCCTCGGGTTCTGAAATTCCGGTTTTCTGAAATCCTGGAACGAGGTATGCGTCAAGGTGGCTTGAGCACGCAAAGCCGACCGCAATATGAAGGCAGAGTTTAGTCTGGGAGCGCAAAGAACAACTATATGCCGGTTAGCTCT
Source organism: Cryobacterium sp. Hz7 (assembly GCF_004402815.1). NCBI lineage: Bacteria > Bacillati > Actinomycetota > Actinomycetes > Micrococcales > Microbacteriaceae > Cryobacterium > Cryobacterium sp. Hz7. The sequence continues at coordinate 21,796 of NZ_SOFB01000048.1, read as the reverse complement.
CTGTGTCCACTCAATTCTTGACGTGCCATAAATTCTCAGGTATAACCCGGTTTCGGGCCGCTCCGGTTCAGACTGCGGAGGGCGCAGACTTGAGGGATGAGCAGGCCTGTAGCGCAACATCCGTCGATCAACTTGAAACTGAGCGGCCACCATGCCGTCATCGAGCCCGACCGATTCACCCCGGGCAGCTTCAACCTGATCGTGGACGGCACGCCGCAGTCGAACGTGAACCTGGACGATCCGGGCGAGCTGTTCTTCGAATACGTGCAGCGGATCGGTCACGTGATCGACCTGATCGGCGAGGTGGGCGAGCCGATCACCGCCGTGCACCTCGGCGCCGGCGCGCTGACCCTCCCCCGATACGTGGAGGCGACCCGGCCGGGCTCCCGCCAGCAGGTCGTGGAGCTGGAGAGCGACCTGATCGATTTCGTTCGCGGCGAGCTGCCCTGGGACAAGCGGGCGCAGCTGCGCGTGCGGCACGGTGATGCCCGCGAGGTTCTGGCCAAGCTGCCGGCCGGGCTGCACGGCGCGGTGGACCTCGTCGTCGTCGACATCTTCTCCGGGGCCCGCACCCCGGCCCACGTGACCAGCCGCGAGTTCTACGAGTTGGCCGCTCCCCTTCTGTCGCCGCGCGGGGTGCTCGTCGTGAACGTCGCCGACGGGCCCGGTCTGCCGTTCGCCCGCTCACAGGCCGCGACGCTGTCAGCCGTCTTCGGACACGTGCTCGCCCTCGCGGAGACCCAGGTGCTCAAGGGGCGCCGGTTCGGCAATATCGTCTTCGTCGCCGCGCACACCCCCATCGACACGAGCTGGGTGTCGCGGCTGCTGGCGGGCGGGCCGCATCCGTCGAAAGTGGTCGAGGGTGCTGAGCTCACGCACTTCATGGCGACCGCGATGGTGACGACGGATGTGACGGCCACCCCGTCCCCGCTGCCCGGCCGCACGGTGTTCCAACTCGGCAGCTGAGCCGCGGTTACGCCGGGGGTCACGGGTTGGGCGTCGCGCGCCGGGTGATGTGTGGCCAACTCAGGAGATCCGGGGCCAAGGTGCTGCGGGCATCCGTGTTCATGCGGCTTTATGTGCTCACGCGCTGGGATCTCCTGAGTTAGCCACGTGTGCGGCTCGCGGCGGGGGAACGAGGGCGACGGATGCCGGTGGATCAGGCCGGATCGGGGACCAGCCCGGCCCGGCCCGGCTACGCTGGTTGGGACCACGTTTACTCCGCGGCATGTGCCGCCTTCGCCTCAGGACCACACCCTGCCCATCATCATTGGCTACGACGCCGTCACCCTGCGTGAGAAAGTCGACCTCTCTGCTGCTGAGCTGCGCCTCGAAGAACTCGGCGAGCTTCGCAGCCTGTCCGCCCTCAACGAGAAGGTCGTGCTATTGCGGCTGACCGGCCGGATCGACGAGGCCTGGGACATGGCGAACACTGCGCTGCGCCAGTCCCGGTTCACCGGGTCGCGGGAAGAACTCGCGTTCAGTCGCATCCGTCGCGCCCAGGTACAGCAGTACCGAGGCAAGCTCGACGAGGCGGTGACCGAGCTGACCCATTGTGTGCTCGAGTCCGAGACGCACGAGTGGGGCGCTGTCGCGGCGTTCGCCCGGGAAAGCCGCGGCAAGGTTCACTTCGAACAGGGCGACCTCGACGCCGCCCTGGCAGACTTCACGGCCTCGGTGACGCTGCGGGAGCAGGCCGGCGCCACACCCGCCCTCCTCGAGAGCGCGCTCGTCGCCGTTGCGGTGGTCGAGTCCTTCATCGCCGAGCGGCGACAGACCCGCTTACAGCAGTAGCGCGTCGGCGCCGCGGGGCGCCGGCCGGCGATTGACCGGCCGGCTGCATCCGGACATCGATTTGCAGGAGCTACGCACGGAACGGGCCACTCACCACGAAGCAGAAATTCGGGGCATGCTGGACACAGCGCCGGCGAGCGTGCCGGTGCGAAGGAGGTGGAAGATGAGCGGGTGGATGCCACCACGTAGCGGCGCGGCCGGGGTGCTGGCCCTGGGCGCGCTCCTGCTGCTCAGCGCGTGCACGGCGACCGCGCCCGGGCCCGCGGCAGAGACCTCGACCCCCGCCCGGCCGGTTCCGTCCGACACCGTTGCACCCGGGCCGACCGGCACCGCCGGGCCATCGGTGCGGCCGGTCGACGCCCCGGTCGTGATCGCATCCGGGCTGGATGCCCCCTGGTCGATCCTGCGACTGCCGAACGACGGCACCCTGATCAGCGAACGCGACACGACCCTCATGCGCGAACTCCTGCCCGACGGCAGCCTGCGCGACGCCGGCCGGGTCGCCGAGGCGAGCCCAGGCGGTGAAGGCGGGCTGCTCGGCCTCGCCGCACTGGTCGACCCGGCCGCACCGGGCGGAACCGGGTGGGTCTACGCCTACTTCACGTCCGCCGACGACAACAGGATCGTACGGATGCCGCTGCTCGGCACGGTCGGAAGCCACACCCTCGGCGCATCCGAACCGGTGCAGGGCGGCATCCCGAAGGCCGGTAACCACAACGGCGGTCGGCTCGGTTTCGGCCCGGACGGCCTGCTCTACGCCACGGTCGGCGACGCCGGGAACCCCGAGAACGCTCAGGACCTGGGTTCCCTCGGCGGCAAGATCCTGCGGATGACGCCGACCGGCGCCGTGCCGGACGACAACCCGTTCGGCACGCTCGTCTACTCCTACGGCCACCGCAACCCGCAGGGGATCGCCTGGGACTCCAGCGGCCGACTCTGGGCCAGCGAGTTCGGACAGAACACCTGGGACGAGCTCAACCTCATCACCCCGGGCGGCAACTATGGCTGGCCGATCGTCGAGGGCCGGGGACAGAGCGCAGACTCCGGCTACCTCGACCCGGAGCAGCAGTGGCCCACCAGTGAGGCCAGCCCGAGCGGGCTCGCCATCGTGAACGACACCATCTTCATGGCAACCCTGCGCGGCGAGCGGCTGTGGCGCATCGATCCCTCCACAGGCGAGGTCGATGACTGGTTCGGGAACAGCTTCGGGCGGCTGCGCGATGTGGTGTCGGGGCCCGATGGCACACTGTGGTTCGTGAGCAATAATACGGATGGCCGCGGCACCCCTTCCTCCGGCGACGACCGGCTTTACCAGGTGGCGGTCGCACCCTGATGGCCGACCTCGACCGGGTGCGGCACTGGGCGGACGCGTTGATCACGCTGCACCTCGATCCCAGCTGGACCTTCGCCTTCGACAACGCGAAGAAGCGAGCGGGGCTCTGCAACTTCACCGTGCGGCGCATCACCGTGTCCCGCTACCTGGCGGCGCGCTACGAAGACGATGACGTGCACCAGATCCTGCTGCACGAGGTCGCGCACGCTCTGGCCGGACCGCGCGCCGGCCACGGGCCGAAGTGGAAGGTGATCGCGCGGAACCTCGGCTATGACGGCAAGAGCACGCACGACGGCGACATCGCCGACGAGCTCGCCCCGTGGGTCGGCACCTGCCCGGCCGGCCACGCGCACTATCGTTACCGACAACCCACCCGGGCGTTCGCCTGCGGGTTGTGCGTGCGCGGATTCGACAAGCGGTTCCTGATCCGGTGGACACGGCGCGAGATCACGGCCGCCGCCCGGCGACAGGCTGCGGGGGCGGCGAAGCCCTAGCGCTGCCCTGTGGTCTCGACAGGCTCGACCACCGATTACCCGGGCCGTCCGTCCGGCCGGGAGCGGGCTACTCGGAGACCTGGACCTCTTTCCAGAAGGCGACGTAGTTGCTGTAGTCCTGGCCGACCCGGTCGAAGGAGGCCGAGGGCGGAGTCGGGTAACTGAAGGCGCGATCCTGCAGCAGAGTCTCACCGTCCTTGACGCTGAAGTATTGGCACGCGCCCTTCCAGGAGCAGGTGTACTGCGTGGGGCTCTCGACGAGGAACTCGGAGTTCACGCTCGCCGGTGGGAAGTACCAGTTGCCCTCGATCTTGAGAAGATCTGCCTGCGGTGCTTCGGCGATGACGGTGCCGTTGAGTACTGCCTTCATGGGAGTTGCTCCTTCAGTGAGATTCAAACGGTGAGGGTGAAACGAGGGGTTCGGCTCAGAGACCGCTTCAGGAACAACCTCAGCCCGGAAAGGCGAATTCCCGCAATCGGGAGATTCCCGGGGAGCGCGCCGGGGCATCCGTCGCCTGCACCTCGGCCGACCGCCCCTCGGCGACGAGCGCCTGGGCGGTTTCGGACGCGGTGACCAGGTGCCGCACGGCCCGCGCGAGACCCGCGAATCCCGCGGCGGCCGCGGCCGCCTCCGGCGAGCAGTGGTCGATGCCGCGGGCGGCGAGGGCGTCGATCACGGCGCCGGCGGCGAGGAAGTCCTCCACCGCGAACCGGGGGGTGCCGCCCTGGCGTTGCTCGCCCACGGCAATCACGGCCACGGAGAACCGGTCTCCCTTCTCCGCCTGGCGGGCGAGCACCCAATCAGCCACGCTCTCGCGATTGGCGAGGTTCGCGGCGATGACCTGGTGCTCGTGCAGGGCAGTCGGGAGAACGATCTCGGAGCCGGGCGACGGCAAAGCGTCGGCCAGGATGACCACGTCGGCCTCGGCGGCCAGAGCCTGGAACCCGGCCAGGCCGACATCGAAACGGACCTGGTACTTCTGTTGGGGCGCGTCTTTGTTCACTCCCCAAGGGTAGCGGCGGCGCTACCGGTCGTCGAAGCGGGCGAGCGCGTCGGCATCCGTGGCATGGGTCATCGAGCTGCGCGCGGTGTCCAGTGCGGACACCGGGTCGGCCTCCGAAGCCGCCAGGCTCAGCTTGCGTTCGGCCTCCGCGAGGCGGGTGCGCGCCACAGCGCCCACGCGGCCGGGATGCGCGGTGATGAAGTCGCGGGTCACGGTGATCTGGCTGCGCGCGGCCAACAGAGCGCCGGTCAGCGCGCCGCGGGCGTTGTCGAGCCGCAACTGGCGGTTGCGGGCCTCGGAACGGATCAGGTCGAGACCGTCCATTGCCGTGCGCAGTCGGGACTGGTCAGCGGCAGGGTCGCTCAAGCGCGACGGCTGCCGCAGCTCGCCGACCACCCGGTCGGCCTCCGCAATAACGCGGTTCAGTTCGCCGCGGGCCGTGGTCTCCTCGTGGGTGTCGCGCAGCGCGCGCACCTCGGCCAGCTCGGCGTCCGCCGCGTCGAGCGCTCGAGCCAGGGAGGCGAATCCGACGTGCAACTGGTCTTCGCCCTGTTCGATCGCGTCGAGCAGGGTGCCGGCGCGGTGCAGGGCCTGCTCGGCCGCGAGCAACTGGTCACCCACGGGGTCGGTGGCTTCGCGGGAGAGACGGGCGGCCGCGGTATCCGCTGCCCGGCGGGCGTCATCGACGGCCTCTTCAGCGCGGGCGACGTTGCCGCTGATCGGGGCCAGGGCGTGCGCGGCATACGTGCGGCTGAGCCGGGAGAGGCTGGCGGTGCCGGCCGCGACGCGGTCGGCGACCCGGTCGAGGCGACGACGCAACTTCTCAAGCAGCAGCGGGGCATCCCGTTCGACGCCGCGCCGGGAGTCGAAAGTGCGGGTCTGCGCGCCGAGGCGCTTGACGGCCTCGTCGGCGAGCACGATGATCTCCTCGGTCCAGCGGCGACGCTCACCCTCGGAGTCGGGCACGCTGTCGTCGAGCTTCTGCTGCAGCAGGAACGCGTCACGCACCTGCCGCCGGGAGGCGTCAAGCGCGGCGGCGAAGTCGCTGGTGGCGTTCTCCCCGAACTGGGCGACCGCGAAACCGAGCTCGTCGGTGGCGACCTCGATCAGGTCATCCGCACGCACGAGGGCGATTGCGGCGGCTCGGGTGCGCTCCGCGGCCAGAGCGAGGTCGACGCGCGCGCGCGCGCGGACCCGGCGCCGCATGATCATCACGATCACCACGACGACCGCTGCCGCCCCACCGAAAACGACGGCCGAGGGCACCCACCAGAACTCGCCAGTCATGCCTTCAGTGTACCGAAAGGATGCGCCTCACCCCGGCGCCGCACCCGGTGGCACGTCCTCGAAAATCGCCGATCCCACCCACAATCGCCGCGGAGACGGGTCGCCTCGGCAGCATCTGCGAAGAACGGCTGGTACCAGCGCTACTCCCGGCGCATCTGCCGCCGGATCACCTCGAAGTCGTGCCGGGAGATCTCGAGCAGCCCCCGGCGCAGCTGGTAGCCCCAGTCGGGGTTGCTGCGGGTGAACTCGAGCACCGACAGGAGCGGGCGAATGGAGGCGGCCACGACATCCGTTTCGTAATCGATGTGACGTCGCCACGGGCGGTACGAGCTCGGGGCGGCGGACTCGCCTTGATGCACGATTCCGGGGGCGATGCGACCGATCGCGGTGAACTCGCGCAGCGTGTCGCCGTCGATGTTCGTCTTCGGGGAATAGTAGACCACCCCGTCGGACTCGCCCATCTGCTCGAGCGCCACCCGGGCCCCGTGGCTGGCCTGCACAAGCCCCACCGCGACGGCGCGCAGCACGTGTTCGCGTGAGGCAACGCCCAGCCAGTGTCGAATTGCCACCCTCTTAGTTGTACTGCATGCCCCAGCACCACAGACTGGGGTCATGCGTGTTCTTCTGAAAGAGATCCTCGACTGCTCCCCCGATGCCGCCTGGCGCGCCCTGCGGAGTCCTGCCGTGTTCCGCGAGGTAAGTTCGCCCGTGGTGAGCGTCGAATCGCTTGAGATGGATGGGTTCCCCACCATCTGGGAGCCGGGTGAGCATCCGGTCAGCTTGACTGCGCTCGGCCTGGTGCCGATGGGCGACCAAGTGATTCGCCTGACCATGGCGACCACCCGGAAGGATGGCGTGCGCATCCTGCGTGACACCGGCCGCGGGGTATCGGGGCCGCTCGCCTCGGTCACCCTCTGGGACCACCGGATGGCCGTGTCTCCCGACCCGGCCGGCACCGGCAAGACGCTTTTTCGAGACCAGCTGATCTTCCGCACCGGCGCGCTCACCCTGGCCAGCTGGCCCGTTTTCTGGGCGCTCTGGCAGTGGCGGCTGCACCAGCTCAAGCGCCTCGCGCCGAACTGGAGCCTCGACCTCGGCGTCGATGAGTCCGGCGCGAGCTCGTGAGCACCACCCTCGGCGCCCTGCAGGTGGCCGACTGGCGTCGGCGCGTGTTCGGGCTGTACGGCGGCGTGCGCCAGCTCAGCGCGCACGACCCGGCCGCCGGCCACGAACTGTGGCGGAGCGGCAGGGACGACCTGTTCGGCGGGCATTCGGCGTCGCCGTTGATGCCCGACGACCGGGCCGGCTTCACCGGGCTGCCGGTCGCCGCCTACGACCCCGACTGGCGGTTCGAGGCCGAGGTGCACCGCGCGGAACATCCGATGCGCATCTCGGTTGACACCGGCACCGACGGGAAGGTGCAGTTCGACCTCGTCGGCACCGTGCGTTTGCCCTACCTGGGACCAATCGACCTGTGGCGGCTCTCCAACTACGGCGGCGGGCTCTTTCTGCCTGTGCGCGACGGTCTGGCCGGCAAGCCCGGCGGAACCTACGGCGGCGGTCGCTACCTGCTCGACACGGTCAAGGGCGCCGACCTGGGCGCCGGGGCTGACGACGACAGCATCATCCTCGACTTCAACTTCGCCTACAACCCGTCCTGCGCGTACGACCCGATGTGGGCCTGTCCGCTGCCCCAGGCCGGCAATACCGTGGCCGCGGAGGTGCCCGTCGGCGAGCTGACCCCCGGTGCGGAGCGGCACCCCACGGCTCCCGTCGGGCGGGCGTTCGACCCTAGGGCTTGACAGCATCCGCTACGATAGAAGCTTGCGGGCGTGTAGTTGCGCCCACTGCGTCGTAGAACGCCTCTTCTTATTGCGGCAGCCCACCAGGGCCGGCCCGATTTTTCGAATTAAACCTTCTTACGGCGAACGGATGTGCCCATCGGCACCTTCGCCATGTGAAACCTCTGAGGCTCCGAGTTGCCGCCCGTGCGGAACGGATGCCCGAGGAATCTGATGCCCGAAAGGCACCATTTTGTCTGAAACTTCCTTTAGCGCGCTCGGCGTGCCGGCCCCTCTCGTTGCCATCCTGACCGAGCAGGGCATCGACAGCCCGTTCCCGATCCAGGTGGACACGCTGCCCGACACCCTCAACGGCCGCGACGTGCTCGGCCGCGGCAAGACCGGCTCCGGCAAGACCCTCGCGTTCGCACTGCCCATGGTGTCGCGCCTCGGCGGCAAGCTCGCCGGCGGCCGACGTCGTCCGGGCCGCCCGCTCGGCCTCATCCTCGCCCCGACCCGCGAGCTGGCCACGCAGATCACCAACGCGCTCACGCCGCTGGCCGAGGCGTACGGCCTCAACACAACCACGATCTTCGGTGGCGTCTCGCAGGGCCGCCAGGTCTCCGCACTCAAGGCCGGCGTCGACATCGTCGTGGCCTGCCCGGGTCGCCTCGAGGACCTCATGAAGCAGGGCTTCATCAGCCTGGACGCCGTCGAGATCACCGTACTCGACGAGGCCGACCACATGGCGGACCTGGGCTTCCTGCCCGTCGTCACGCGCATCATGGACAAGACGCCCAGCAGCGGCCAGCGCCTGCTGTTCTCGGCCACGCTCGACAACGGGGTGGACAAGATCGTGCGCCGTTTCCTGCACAACGAGGTCATGCACTCGGTCGACGAGGCCAACAGCCACGTCTCCGCAATGACGCACCACGTCTTCGAGATCGACGGCGTCGAATCGAAGAAGGCGCTCGTCGAGAAGCTCGCGAGCGGTTCCGGCCGCCGCATCCTCTTCATGCGCACCAAGCACCAGGCCAAGAAGCTCGCCAAGTCGCTCACCGATGCCGGGATCCCCTCCGTCGACCTGCACGGCAACCTTTCACAGGTGGCCCGTGACCGCAACCTCGCCGCGTTCAGCGCCGGCGACGTGAAGGTTCTCGTCGCCACGGATGTCGCCGCCCGCGGCGTGCACGTCGACGACATCGAACTCGTCATCCACGTCGACCCGCCGGCCGAGCACAAGGCGTACCTGCACCGCTCGGGCCGGACCGCCCGCGCCGGCAGCGCCGGCGACGTCGTGACTCTGGTTCTCCCCGAACAGCGCCGCGACACCGACGCGCTGCTGCGCAAGGCCGCCATCAAGGTGACCCCGCAGCGCGTGACCGCGTCCTCCCCCGCCGTGGACGCCCTAGTCGGCGACGTCGCAGCGTACGTCAAGCCGCTCCCCCGCGTGGAGCAGCCGCACGGCCAGTCCCAGGGCGGCCGCTCGCAGGGCGCCAACGCCCAGCGCAAGCGCGTCAACCGCGATGAGCGCGACTCCGGCTCCCGTGACTCCGGCGCCCGCGCCGGTGGAGCACGTGGCAACCGCGGACACCGCGGCAGCGACGCAGTGGCACCCACCGGCGGAGCGCGCCAGGAGCGCTCGGGCCGCCCCGCGGCATCCGGTCGCAGCCAGGGATCGGGCAACGCCCAGAGCCGTCCGGCCCAGGGTGGTCGCTCCGGCGGCCTCCAGGTCGGAGGCCTCGTGCGCGGCGCCGGCGCCACCGGCGGCGCTCGTCGCTCGGCCCCGCGCCGCGCGCAGGGCTAGTCGCTCGGCAGCATCTGCACGTTAGTTCCACTGTGAACGGGCCGGCCTCTCCCGAGGCCGGCCCGTTCTGCGTTGTGGCCAACTCAGGAGAAACATGCCCGTGACGGATGCTCGGCCCCGGAATCACGTGGCGCCGCACCATGGCGCCACCGTATCTCAGGAGTTAGCCACTTGTTATCCGACTCATCGGCGGGGTCTGGAGCCGCCGTAGACCGGGAAGTCGCGGGTCGGACGGGAGCCGTCGGCGCAGTGACCACGGGCAGAACCCGGCAGCGTCAATCGGGTGCCTGCGGCTGAGCTAGTCTCGGGTCATGGCAACCACAGCAGTACTTCGTCCCGTCGCAGAAGCGGATGCCGACAGCCTCGGCCGCGTGCATGCCACCTGCTGGCACGAAACCTACGACCAGTTGCTCAGCGAGGCCGCCCTTGAGCAGCTGCAGCCCGCACGCCTGGCCGCCATGTGGCGCCGGTTCAGCGCCCAGGGACCGAACCACCGCCAGGTTGCGGCCCTCGTCGACGGCGAGATCGTCGGATTCGCCGGCAGCGGGCCGTCCCGCGACGCCGACAAACCGGCCCCGATGGAGCTCTACTTCATCTACCTGCTCGACGCCTACCACGGCACCGGCATCGGCCAGCAGCTCTTCGACGCCGTCGTCGACGAGGGCCCGTCCTACCTGTGGGTCGCCGAAAACAACCCCCGCGCGCACTCGTTCTACAAGCGCAACGGCTACGCCCCCGACGGCCACGAGCAGGATCAGGAAGTGCTCGGCGAACAGCTCCACGAAGTGCGCCTGGTGCGACCGCGCTCGCTCGCGCGTCGTCTGTCACTCGTCACGACCGAGTAGCTCGCAGCAGCGGCCCGCAGGATCGGGCCGCCATCAGGCGGCTTAGCGCAGCTCGCCGACCGAGGCGAGCGCCATGCGCAGCAGCGCCCCGCGCCCGCCCTCCATCTCGGCTGCCACCGCGTCGGAGGCAGCCTCCTTGGGGGTCATCCAGGTCAGTTCGAGGGCGTCCTGGCGCGGGTCGCAGGTGCCGGTGACGGGAACGACGTAGGCCATCGAAACGGCGTGCTGGCGGTCATCCGTGAACGCGGTGATGCCCGGCATCGGGAAGTATTCGGCCACCGTGAACGGCACCGGGCTCATCGGCAGCTGCGGGAAGGCCATCGGGCCGAGATCCTTCTCGAGATGCCGGAAGAGGGCGTCGCGCAGGGTCTCGCCGTAGAGCACGCGGCCGGACACGAGCGTCCGGGTCATCTCGCCGGTCGACCGGGCGCGCAGGAGCACGCCGACCTCCACGACCTGGCCGAGGCCGTCGACTCGCACGGGCACCGCCTCGATGTAAAGGATCGGAAGTCGGCGCCGCACTTCGGCCAGCTCGACGTCGCTCAGCCAGCCCGGGTTGGTGTGGGGCGGCCCCGCGCCCTCGGGCCCAGGCGTCCAGTCCGGATCGGGGTCAGGTGTGCGCACGCTCATGAGGCTATTCTGTCTTACCCTGCGCCCGGATACGCCATGGGCACCCCGCCGCGGGTCGGACGGAACGGGCGCGGTCCGGCGCGCGTGCGGCGACGGTTTGCGCATGGTGAGGCAGAGAACTGCGGCGGCGCGCCACGACCGCGCGCTCGGCGCCTTCACCGGCTGGCCCTCGGCGATGCACTCGGGATGCCGACGCAGGACCTGTCCCGGGCTTAGATCGAGGCCGACTACGGCGCCAGTGAGGGGTTTCGGGACCCCGGACAGCACCAGCCGATCGCCGTCGGGATGCCCGCCGGGTCGATCACGGATGACACGGAGCAGGCCAGTCTGCTGGCCCGCTCCTGATCGATTGTTACGGCCAGGGCGACCCCGGCGTCTTCGCGAAGCAGCTTCTCGACTAAGTGAAACGGGCGCGGGCGCGCGGCTCCCTCGATCTGCTCGGACCCTCGACGACGACGCTTGAGCGCCTGCGATCCGGCGTGTCATCCCTCGAGTCCGGGCGCTTCGGCACGACCAACGGCGCGGCCATGCGCATCACCCAGTGGGGATCTCCTTCGGCCTCGCTCCCCTCGCCGCGTTCATCGACCGAGTGGCCCGGGCCGGCGCAGTCACCCACAACACCGGACTGGGGTTCGCCGGCCGTCTCTGGTGGGCGACGGGCCACCTCGCGGGCCTCACTCCGGCGGCGCGGCGCGAGGCGGCGGACCAGCTGATCGGGACATCCGTCGCCGGTCGAGCAGGTGGCGACGGATGCTCGGGCTGGCCAGGGCAGGCCAGGCGGGGCGAGTGAGGTGAGGCTGACTCAGGAGAAACGGGTGGCTGGCACGGCCGCCCCGCGAAACGACGCGGTGACATGCGGAACTCTGCGGGGGCGCGCCCGCCGCTGCCGGAATCTCCTGAGTTGGCCACGGGGTGCCCGCGGATGCCGCCGCCACGTGGGGAAATGCCGGCCAGTGTTGCATGACCCCTGAAATTCGGCGGAGCGGTGGCACGGTTCCCGCAAATACGGGCATCTTTCCGGCTTCTCGCAGCGGATCGCCGGAGTTCTGCACGGGGTACGACGGATGCCGACCGATTTTGCCGCGTCCCCGGGAGTGGAAAGATTGACCCGTCGGCGTTTCTCGGTGTCGACCTCGAACAGGAGGACCACCATGGGCCCGAACGACACCAATCCCGGCGGCGACGCCTCCACCGGGAGCGACGACACCACCGAGAGCAGCACCACCGGCGCCGCCGCCGCGTGCGCCGAGCCCATCGACCCGGATGCCGTGCTGTGGAGCGCGTCTGGCGCCGACCGCGCCGGGCGACCGCTTCTGCTGATTCTGCACGGCTACGGTTCGCACGAGGGGGATCTCTTCTCGCTGGCGCCGCACCTGCCGCTGCATCCGGTGATCGCCGCGCTGCGCGCCCCGCTCCCGGCCGGTCCGGGCTGGGCCTGGTTCCCGATCGGGGCCGCTGGCGCCAAGGTCAACCCGGGCTCGCCGAGCGCTGACGCACTGGATGCTGCCGCTGCCGGGGTGCTCGAATGGCTGGACGGCCTTCCCGAGCAGCCTGCGTCCGTCGGACTACTCGGCTTCTCGCAGGGCGGGGCTATGGCGCTGCAGCTGCTGCGTCAGGCACCCGACCGGTTCGCGTTCGCGGTGCAGCTGTCCGGTTTCGTGGGGCGCAGCAAGCACACCGGTGACGAGCGCCTGCGTGAGCGGCGCCTGCCGGTTTTCTGGGGTCGCGGCACGGCCGACCCGGTCATCCCGCAGGATGCCGTCGACCGCACCCGGGCTTGGCTTCCCGAACACTCCACACTTACCGAGCGCATCTACGAGGGCATGGGCCATTCCATTTCGCAAGCCGAACTGGGCGAGATCGTCACGTTCCTGCGCGCGCAGTACGACGCCTAGGAGGCCCGGCACCCCGACCCCTAATACACCCGATACACCCGATACACCCGACACCCTGACACCCGGCACCCCGCACCCCGCACCCGACACCCGACACAGCAGCGTCTCCCGCCCCGAACGAATTCGACGGAGATTTTGGCCCGAGTTGGCCAAAAAGGCCGGAATCGACGTCCTACGGGCAAAATCTCCGTCGAATTGGTGAGACGACGCGGAGGGAGCGGCGTGCGCGCGGGACTGCGGCGCTAGCGGCCGCGACCGGCCTTCTCGTTCTGGGCTGCCTGGCGGGCGACGTGGGCGATCTTGCGGGCGCGCTCGGCGTCGCGGTCCTTGACCCGGATCTGCTCCTCGCGCACCTCATACTGGGTGGCACGCTCGGTCACGAGCCAGGCTGGCGGCTGCTGCAGCAGAGCCTGGATCTCGGCGGAGGTGAGCGGCTCCGTCACGGCGCCGCGCACGAGACCGGAGATCGAGACGCCAAGCTTGGCGGCGACGACCTGCTTGGGATGCGGGCCGTTCGCTCGCAGGTCGACCAGCCAGGCAGGCGGTTTCGCTTCGAGCGCGGCCAACTCGGTGCGCGACACGGGCGCACTCTGGAATTCTTCCGGGGCTGCTTCGAGCAGAATCCCGAGCTTCTGGGCCGCCGTGGCGGGCTTCATGGTCTGGGTCTTCTTCTCGCTCATCAGTCAAGCGTATAGCCTGAGAGCACCCGCATAGCCTGAGAGACAGCCGCTCCCCACGGATCTACGTTCGCAGTGCCATCACGAGAAAGGATGCCGGTGACCTTTTCCCTTGCCTTCGTCGCCGGTGTGACCCCCACCAAGTGGACCCGCACCTGGGCCGATCGACGCCCCGACCAGCCACTCGAGGTCTTCCGCACCGACCCGTCCGAACAGGACGCGGTGCTGCGTGACGGCCGCGCCCAGGTCAGCCTGGTGCGCCTGCCCGTCGATGAGACCGATCTCAGCCTGATCGCCCTCTACCGGGAGATCCCGGTGGTCGTCGCGGCCAAAGACCACTTCATCGCCGACGCCGACAGCGTGCTGGTGGCCGACCTGGCCGAAGAACACCTGCTGCAGGACCCCGACGACGTGCCCGAATGGCGCCTCGTGGCCACCGAGGTCAAGGACGGCACCCGCCGCCCGCTCCCGGCCATGCGCGACCTCGACGACGCGATGGCGCAGGTCGCAGCTGGGGTCGGCATCCTGATCGTCCCCCATTCGATCGCCCGACTGTACGGCCGAAAGGATGTCGTCTCGCGCCCGGTCGAGGATGTCGCCGAAAGCCAGGTGTCCCTGGCCTGGCTCTCCCGTGAGACCACGGTAGACGTCGAGGAGTTCATCGGCATCGTGCGCGGCCGCACGAAAGACAGCTCGCGGGTCGACTCACTGCCCGCCGGCACTGAAAAGGTCAAAAAAGAGAAGAAGACCGACAAGGCCAAAGCGGCGGCGAAGGCCGTACGGGTCGCGGCGGCGAAATCCAAGCCGGCCGTGGCGAAGAAGGCGACGAGCGCCCCGGGCCGCACCCGCAACACCCCCAGCCCCCGGGCGGGCAAGCGCCGCGGCGGCCGGTAGCCCTCCGTGCCGCAACTCCTGCGGTGGGTGCTGGTACCCCTGATGCGAGCCTGGTCGGCCGCCGTGACGCGCGACTACGACGACATCCCGCGGCCCCGGGACACTCCTCAGGCGCATTCCCCGGGAACCGACAGCGACCGCGTGCTCCTCTTCGGCAGCGGACCGGCCGTCGGCTGGGGTGTGCTCAGCCACAACGTGGCCCTGCCCGGATCTCTGGCGCGGGCGTTGTCGTCTCGCACCGGGCGGGGCACGGATGTCGACGTCATCCCGAACCCGCTGGTCACCATCCGCACATCGCAGGCCGAACTCGACGGGCTGGGACTCTGGCGCTATGACGCGGTCGTCGTGAGCCTCGGCACGACCGACGCCGTCACACTCCTGTCAGCCCTGGTCTGGCAGCGCGAGTTGTCCGCCCTGCTCGACCGGATCCGGCACGAGTCCTCGCTCAGCACCAGGATCTTCGTGCTCGGCATGCAGCCGATCCGGTCCATCGCGGCCTTCGACTCCGGGCTGGGCTCCGTGGCCGAGAAGCACGCCCGCAGCCTGAACGAGGCCAGCGCGGCGATCTGCGCGGGGCAGGAGCGGAGCTGCTTTGTGCCCATGGCCGCAACCCTCGCCTCAACGCCGGGGCGGGTGCGCACGGCCGCGCAGTACGTGCATTGGGCCAATCTCCTCGCCGACAAGATGGCGCCACCGCTCGATGCCGAGTACCTGGCTGCTGCCCGAGGAACTTCCCGAGGAACGGCCGAGGGCCGCGCGGAAGCGTGGGGTGCCGAGCCGCTCTCGCCTGGCCCCCGCCGGGCGGTCGCCAGGCTGGGCATCCTCGCCGCCGACACCGAGGTGCGCTGCGACCACATCGTCGCCCTGGCCAGAAGCGCCTACGGCACCCGGTCGGCCGCCCTGACGCTCATCGACGGCGACCGGCTCTGGGACCTGGTGAGCGTGGGCTTCACTCCACGCGTCTACTCGTTGGCCGGGTCGATCACGGCCCTCGCCGTGAGCGGGGCCGGAGCGTTCGTGATTTCTGACATGCTCCTGGACGACCGGTTCACCGCCCGCCCGCCCCGTCTGGGCCAGGAGCAGACCCGCTTCTACGCGGGTTTCCCCATCGAGGCCGACTCCGGCGAGCGGATCGGCGTTCTGTGCGTGTTCGACTCGGAACCCCGGGGCGCCGCCGAGGTCGACCCCGTGCTGCTGCGGGAGTTCGCCCTCCTGATCCAGGCCGACCTCGGCCGGCGTCAGGAGTAGGCGCCGCCCGGCCGGCGCGGGTCAGACCGGCGCGACCGGCTGTCTCAGCACCGTCTTCAGCTTCGCGGGCGCGGCGCGGCGCGGGTCGCCGAGGTAGATCTCATGGTGCCGGCCGTTCACCCTCAGCCCGTAGCTTGCCAGGAACTCCCCGTGCAGACGGTCGAGGGCGGGTGCCTCGGCGGCGTAGGGCCCGACATGCAGCAGCTGCGCCGACAGCCCCTCGTCGAGCCTTTCCACCCGCACCCGGGCGAGCGCGGACAGCTTCTTCTTCGCGAGCGCGCCGGTGATGGCCCCGGCGATGAAGGCATCCGTCACCCAGTCCGGCTGGCTCATCAGCAGCGTCCATTTCCACTCCGCCTTCGCGCCGGCGATGAAGACGGAGGCATCGTCGGCGTACCAGAGGCCTTCGAGCGGTGCGATGACCATCTCGCGGCCGAGCGCACGCTTGGCCGCGAACTTGACCGCGAAGGCGATGGCGTAGAGGGCCTCGACGGCCTCGATGTAGGCCGGCGCCGTGTCCGGGTCGCCGACCCCGTCGAGAGCGACGAACCGCTGGGCCGGAACCACGATCAGCTCCCAGTCCACGTTGGCAGGCCCGTAGAGCGACGGATGAGCGCGCTTCACGTCCCAGGGGCCGGCCCCGCCGGGCGCGGTGTTGCGGGGCGCGCGCAACGCTCCGGTGCGCCGGTCGGTGCGGAATGGCACCGGGTCACTCATGGGCACTCTCCAGGGGATTCACTGACTCCTGCTAGCGGGAACTGATGGACGCGAACTTGCGCACGCAGAGCGGAACGAACACGACCAGCATGACCGTGGTGCCGATCAGCACCGTGGCAATCGGGTTCTGCATGGTCCAGATATCGGGCACCGGAGCTGTGCCCTCGTTGCCGAACAGCTCCCGTGCCGCCTGCACCAGCGACGAAACCGGGTTCCACTCGGCGAAGACGCGCAGCGGGGTCGGCAAGGTGTCGCTGGGCACGAAGGCGTTCGAGATGAAGGTCAGCGGGAAGAGGATCAGGAAGGACGCGTTGTTGATGACCTCGGGAGTCTTCACGCTCATGCCGAGCAGCGCCATCACCCAGCTGAAAGAGTAGCTGAACAGCAGCAGCAGTCCCACGCCGGCGAGGAATTCCGGCACCGAAGAGTTCACCCGCCAGCCCACGAGCAGCCCGGTCAGCATCATGATCACCATGGAGATCGTGTTCAACGCCAGGTCACTATTGGTGCGTCCGATCAGCACGGCGGAGGAGGTCATGGGCAGGCTGCGGAAGCGGTCGATGATCCCTTCCTTGAGGTCCTGCGCCATCGCCGCGCCCGAGAAGGTCGACCCGAACACGACGGTTTGAGCGAAGATCCCCGCCATGAGGAACTGGACGTAGTCGGTGCCTTCCACGGAGATCGACCCGGCGTAAACCTGGCTGAACAGCAGCACGAACATGATCGGCTGGATCACCGCGAACACGAGCATGTCGGGCGAGCGCTTGATCTTGATCAGGTTGCGCTTGGTGACGGTCCAGCCGTCGGAGTACCAGAGCGAAAGCGGGTTCCAGGTGGGGAGGGTGGCAGCGGAGCTCATTTCGACTTCTCCAATTCCACGTCGTCCGCCTGGTCGGCGGCCTTGTCCGCCTTGTGGCCGGTGAGTTTCAGGAACACGTCGTCGAGCGTGGGCCGGCGCATGCCGGCGTCGTGCAGACGGATGTCCGCGTCACCCAGCGCCGCCAGCACCTGCTGCAGCGCCCGCGGCCCGTCGACCACCGCGACCTCGAGGCCGCGGCCGTCGCTGGTGATCGCCGGTTCTCCCGCGCCGTAACGGGCGAGGATATCCCGTGCCGCCACGCCGTCGCCGGCCTCTACCAGGGCCACCTCGAGGCGGTGGCCGCCGATCTGCGCCTTGAGGTGGTCGGACGTGCCCTCTGCGATCACCCGGCCGTCGTCGATGACGACGATGTCGTCCGCGAGCTGGTCGGCCTCCTCGAGGTACTGGGTGGTGAGGAGCACGGTGGTGCCGTCGGCGACCAGGCGCTTGATGACGGCCCAGAGCGCGATCCGGCTGCGCGGGTCCAGCCCTGTGGTGGGCTCGTCGAGGAACAGCACCTTCGGGTTGATCACCAGCGCGCCGGCCAGGTCGATCCGGCGGCGCATCCCGCCGGAGAAGCCCTTGACCGGGCGGTTGCCGGCCGCGGTCAGCTCGAAGAGGTCGATCAGCTCCTGGGCCCGGCGCCGGGACTCGGCGCCGCCCAGGTGGTACAGCCGACCGACCATCTCGAGGTTTTCGAACCCGGTCAGGTTCTCGTCGACGGCCGCGTACTGTCCCGAAACGCCGATAATGCGCCGTACGCCCTTGGGGTCGGCGACGACGTCGATGCCGTCGACGAACGCGGTGCCGGAGTCCGGCCGGATCAGGGTGGTCAGCATCTTGACGACGGTCGTCTTACCGGCGCCGTTCGGGCCGAGCAGCGCCTTGACGGTCCCGCGCGGCACGGACAGGTCCAGCCCGGCGAGCGCATGCACCGGCCCGGATTTGGAGTGGTACACCTTGGTCAGACCTCTGGCCTCAATGATGGTCATGGGACATCCCTGCCTGGTCGGGGGAAAAACGAGGGAAACGAGCGGGAACGAGCGGAGCCACGAAATCAACATTTTATGGACCTTGACCGGCTCGGACAAGCGCCACACCTGAACGCACGGATGCGCCCGGCCGATCAGGTCAACGTGGAACTCCATGTCGACCGGTCCGGACGCGACCTCGGCCAGGTGCAGAAGGGCGCCGTGCTCGTCGGTGCTATACCGCACCGGCACTGCGGCGGCGCCCGGCACGACGGCCGTCTGTCCCAGAAAACCGGTCGGTTCGAGCGCAGCCGAACGGCCGGCTAGCCGGCGGCGAGGATGTCGACGACGAAGACGATCGTGTCGGTACCCGAGATGCCGGCGTCGGGCTGGCCCTCGGCGCCGTAGCCGAGTTCCGGCGGAATCGCGATCATCACCTGGGAGCCGACGGTCTGGCCGACGAGACCCTGGGCGAAGCCGGGAACGACGGCGGCCAGGGAGATCGGGGTCGGACCGCTCTTGCCCCAGGTCTGGTCGAACACCTCACCGGTGGACCAGACGACGCCCGAGTAGTGCATGACCACGGTGTCCGCTTCGGCGACTGTGGCACCGTCACCCTTCTTGAGAACCGAGGTCTTCAACTCGGTCGGAGCGTCGGTTGCCGGGATCGTCACGGTCGGAGCGCCGTCCTCGGCCAGCTTGACAGTCGGGAAGCCGTCCTCCGGCTTCTGGTCCTCGCCGTTCGCGCGAGGGGGGATTTCACTTTTGACGTCGATGACGAAGATGATGTTGTCTTCGGCCCCGACCTTGAGCTCCTCGTTGCCGGTCTCGCCGAACGCGTCAGCCGGCGGGGCCACGACCGCGACGCGCGATCCGTAGTTCGCGCACGCGACACCCTTCATCAGCGCCGGGAATACACTCGAGTCCTTGGCCAGGGTGATGGGAGCGCCGAGGTCGTCACCGAAGCCGCCGGCGTTCATCTTATCGCCAGTGTTCGCGTTGTAGACGGAGAACCCCAGTTCGACGATGTCGTCGGTCTTGACGGCGTCACCCTTGCCCTCGGTCACGACGGAGACCTCTGTGGCCTTCGTGGTCAGCGGCGACTCGAACTTCACTTTGGGCTCGGCGCCGGCCTTGCCGGAGACTTTCACGGCCTCCGACGCCGTGCCGGAATCGACGCAGGCGATTCCCGCCGCTCCGGTGTTGTCGGAGGGAGACCCGCTGCACCCGGCGAGGGCGAGCACGGCAACCGTGGCAATGGAGATGAGGGCAGTAAGTTTACGCACGCTGATCTTTCTCTTCGACGGTAATCTGATCACAATGATCTTTTCGACCACTGATCTGTTCGGCAGGATTCGATGCACACACTGATTTGCGAGGCATCTGAGTCGATGGGCATCCGTTCGGGCCTTCGCTAGTATGCCCGACCGAGATCAGTGCCGCCTGAATCCCGGCTGGCACACTGTCAGCCGGGCAGGCTCAACACCGGGACGCCGCCGGGTCAGAGACCTTCGGCGATCGCGGCCGTGGCAACGAGCCACGCTTTACGGGTGCGCGGCGCGAGCGCGTCATAGTTCAGCGATCCCCCGGCCACGAGGGCGGAGTCATACGGCACGTCCACGACGGTGCGGGTCAGCTTGCTGAAGTGGTCGTGTAGCCGCACGGAGAGCTGACGATCGGCCGTCTTGGCCGGTGACGCCAGGATTGTGACCGCCTGCGCGACTTTGTCGGCGTGGCCCTTCTGACGCAGGCCGTCGAGCAGCGAGGCCGCGCCGTACGCGGTGTCCTCTCGGATGGTGGAGACGACGACGAGTTGGTCGGCCGCGTCGACGGCCGCCTCCCAGTTGGACGCCCGCATATTGTTGCCGGTGTCGATGATCAGCACTCGGTAGAACCGGCTGAGCGCGGCATGCAGTTTGCCGAAGGCCACGTCGTCGATACTGGCTGCCCCGGCAGGGTCGAGGTCGGAGGCAAGCGCGTCGAACCGGGCGTCACCCTGGTTGCGCACGTAGTTGTCGAGGTCGCCGACCCGGGCGGAGCTTGAATAGGCGAAGTTGTCGAGGTCGCGGAGCAGGTCAACTGCGGTGTTGGTGTGGGCGGCGGTCTGCGCCCGCACGCCGAGGGTGCCCATGGTCTCGTTGTTGTCCCAGGCGAGGGTGTATCCGCCGCGATGGATGCCGAAGGTCGCGGCGATGAGCAGGGTCGCGGTGGTCTTGTGCGCGCCGCCCTTCGGGTTGAGCACGACGATCGTGCGCGGGCCGACCAGGCTGCGCTGCACGGACGCGACCGCCGCGCGGTGCGACATCTCGCCGGTTCCGGGGGCCGGGGAGACGAGTCCGCCGGTGAGGCGCCGCACCGTGCCCTGCCAGCCCAGAAGGGCCGGTCCCGCCACGAGCGGCGGACGGGAATTCATGAAGTCCGCGAGGTTCGGACCACCACCGGCGAACGCCGCGGGGGCGATCGAGGGGTCGTCGGCGGGTACCTCGGCGAACGTGCCGCCCTGCACCGGTGCCGGGCCGACGAGGTTCGTGGCTGCCCGGGGAGCGGAGAAGGGCGAGGCCGCGAGGTCCTGCTCCTGATCGTCCTCATCGTCGGTGTCGGCGTCGAGATCGAGCACGAGGCCATCGAACGCGGTAAGGGGTGGGACATGGGCCCGTGCCGACGGGGCCGGTTCGATCTGCTGGATGACCTCGGCATCGGCATCGCGCATGTCGGCATCGCGCTTGGCTTCCTTCAGCGTTGCCGTGTCAAGCGCAGCCGTGCCGAGCCCAGCGTCATCGAGCCCGGCGGCCTGGAGTTCGGCGGTGTCGAGACCCGATTTCTGCTGTTCCGCGGGCACGACCAGCGCGATCAGTTCGACGTCCTCGGTTTCGGAGACAGCGGCGGAGACAGCGGCGGAGACGGGAGCAGGCGCGGTCGACACCGGCTCCGATGCCGGTCCCGGTTCCAAGGAGGTCGGGATGAAGGCCCCATCGTCTTCTACGTCCCCGTTCGGGTGAACGATCAACGGCGACTTGCCCTGCTCGTCTTCCGCGGTCAGGCGCACCGCGCGATCGATCGCGCGCGCGGCATCCGTGACCCGGTTGATGATTTCCTCGCGCACGCCGGCCTCGTCGGCGGCGGTGATGCGCGAGCTGACACCGTCGATGACGAGCTCTCCCGTTCCGTCGCTTCGGATCATCGCGCGGATGCGGGGAAGTTCGGAAATGTTCTGCGTCATATTCGGCCTTTTTTCGTCGAGCTCAGCTCATCAAGCGTGAGCACGTCGAATTTCGGTCAAGCGTGCCCCGTTCAGCCTACGGGGTAGCGGCGCCCACCCCTCGTTTGGCCGGGCGACGCACTCAAAGGAGTGCGAGGATCGGGCACTCACCCCCCTTCGCGGGCACACTGCAGCAGCCTCCGGGCGGGGAGGCTGTTCATCACAGGTTGAGCAGCGTCTCCGGCGGTGAATCAATTCGACGGAGATTCTGGCTCTCCTGCTGCTTCTGTGGGTTAAACCCGGCCGGGGAGCACTGGTTTGTGGCCGCCGAGGCTGAGCATGGCGAGGGCGATGAGGGCGT
>NZ_SOFB01000009.1:0-122602 GCF_004402815.1 Cryobacterium sp. Hz7 | reverse complement strand
GGCGCTCGGCCGGCCACGAGCCGCGGGCGGCGCCCATGCGGGCGGCCGGGGACCCGGCCCAGCGTTCACCCGGCGGCACCGGTCCGGAGACGGCCGAGCCCGGCTCGATTACGGCGCCCCGCCCGATGTCGGCGCCGCCGAGCAGTGCGCTGCGGGAGCCGACCGTGGCGCCGGCGCCGATCCGCACCGGCCCGATGCGCAGCACGTCGCCGTCGATCCAGTAGCCGGACAGGTCGGTCTCGGGTTCGATGGCTGCCCCGGCACCGATGTCCAGCATTCCGGTTACCGGCGGCAGGGAGTGCAGGTCGACGTCGGTGCCGATGCGGGCGCCGAGAGCCCTGGCGTAGTAGCTGATCCAGGGGGCACCGGCCAGGCTCACGGCATCCGAGAGCAGTGCCACCTGTTCGGCGAGCCAGAGGCGCAGGTGCACCGATCCGCCGCGCGGATAGTTGCCGGGCTCCACGCCGCGCAGCAGCAGCCGGGCGGCGACGACGGAGATGGCCATTTTGCCGGGCGGGGTGACGAAGAGCACGAACCCGAGCGCCACCCACCACCAGGAGATGGTGGGCGCGAAGGAGGCGCCAGACCAGCCCGCGAGCAGGTTGTTCGCCGCCGAGAGGTAGACCAGCCAGCGCGCGCCGACCAGCACGTGCAGCGGCACGCCCAGCAGGGTGATGGCGAGGCGGCTGCGCCGGGGCACCGGCTGAACCTCCCGCACGATACTCGCCGCCGCGGGTGCGCGTCCGTCGAGCTCGTCGGCGAGGGAACCGATCCGGGGGTAGTCGTAGATGTCGGAGACTCGGGTGTCGGGGAACCGCTCGCGGACGGTCGACACGAACTGGGCCGCGGAGAGCGACCCGCCGCCGTGGGCGAAGAAGTCCGCGTCGGGGCCGTCGGCCGACACCCCGAGGATGGCGGCCCAGCCGACGGCAAGCCACGCCGCCGTCGGCGAGAAGGCCTCCGCCTGCTCACCCCCGGTGGCGGGAAGGGGCCAGGGCAGGGCACCGCGGTCCACCTTGCCGGAGATACGCGTGGGCAGCTCGTCGACGACGTGCACCAGCGGCACGAGCGCGGCCGGCAACTCTTCGCGCAGACGAATGTTGGCGGCCGCCCGGTCGAAGAGGGCCCCCTCCACCTGGGCCAGGTAGCCGACCAGGATCTGGTTGCCGGCCGGGGTTCTCTGCACGACCGCGGCCGCTCCGGCCACCCCCGGGAGCGCGCGCAGGGCCGCCTCGATCTCGCCGAGTTCGATACGCCGGCCGCCGAGCTTGACCTGGTCATCGGCCCGGCCGACGAACACGAGACCCTCGCGCTCGTAGCGCACCAGGTCGCCGCTGCGGTAGGCGCGGTGCCAGCCCAGCTCGGTATGCGGGGCGTACTTCTCGGTGTCCTTGCCGGCGTCGAGGTAGCGGGCCAGCCCGACCCCGCCGATAATGAGCTCCCCGGTCTCGCCGTGGGCCACCCGGGCACCGGCGGCGTCCACCACGGCAAGGTTCCAGCCGGCCAGAGGAAGCCCGATCCGCACCGGCCCGCGGCCGTCGAGCAGGGCGGCGCAGGCGACGACGGTGGCCTCGGTCGGGCCATACGTGTTCCAGACCTCCCGGCCGCGCACGGCGAGGCGCGAGGCGAGCTCGGGTGGGCAGGCTTCGCCGCCGAAGATCAGCAGCCGCACCCGCTCCAGCGATTCCTCCGGCCACAGGGCCGCGAGGGTCGGCACCGTCGACACCACGGTGATGCCGTGCTTGATCAACCACGGGCCCAGGTCGACCCCCGAGCGCACCAGGGAGCGGGGCGCCGAGACGAGGCAGGCACCGTTCCGCCAGGCCAGCCACATCTCCTCGCAGGAGGCGTCGAAGGCCACAGACAGGCCGGCCAGCACCCGGTCCGCGGGACCGATCGGGTCCGACCGGAGGAACAGGTCGGCCTCCGCGTCGACGAACGCGGCGGCGGAGCGGTGGGCCACCGCCACCCCCTTTGGTACCCCGGTGGAGCCCGAGGTGAAGATCACCCAGGCATCGTCGTCGGGGGCCGGCATGGCGCCGATCGTGCCGGCGAGGGCCAGGTCGTCCCCGGGCGCCAGCATCCGTTCGGCGAACATCTCCGCGTCGATGCCGGTGCGCACCTCGAACACGCCGCCCGCCCCGATCACGCCCACGACCCGGGCCTCGCCGAAGACGAGCCGGGCGCGTTCCTCGGGGTCGTCGGCGTCGACGGGCACGTAGGAGGCGCCGACCAGAAGGGTCGCCAGAATGGAGAGATACAGTTCCCGGGTTCCCGACGGGATCCGGATGCCAACGGTGTCGCCGCGGCGCACCCCGCGGCGACTGAGCTGCTCCGCCTGCTCGGTGACCAGGCGCACCAGATCCCGGTAGTTGATCGCCCCGTCGACGTCTTCGAGGGCGAGCGCGCCCGGATGCCGACCGGCGGTCGCGAGCAGGATGTCGACCAGGGTGCGGGCCGGCGCCGCGCGGTGTCCGGCCTCGAGCACGTCCTGGCCGGGCTCAATCGGGGTCAGGGTCACGCAGGCTCCTCGTCCAGGTCGCGGTGCCAGCCACCGCGCGCCACCAGTTTAGAACCCGCAGGTAACAGGGAGGTGTCCGGTTACGGTGACACCGGCGACGGGTGCCGCGACGCGTCAGATCAGACCGTGGCGGCGGAAGGCGTTCCAGACGCCGTCGCCCTGCACGGTGGTGGTGACCTCGTCGGCGTAGGCCTTGACGGCATCCGAGGCGTTGCCCATGGCGATGCCGACCCCGCAGACCTGCAGCATCTCGATGTCGTTGCTGCTGTCACCGATGCCGAGGGCGGATGCCGCGTCGAGGCCGAGCCGGTCGAGGAGCCGCAGGATCGTGGAGCCCTTGTTCACACCATTCAGCGTCACCTCGCCGCTGCCGCGCCCCATGTGCGGGATGGTTCCGGTGATGACATGGAAGTCTCCGCTGAGCGCGTCCGACACCCGGTCGTACGCCCGGAGGTCGCCGGCGAGGAACACCGACTTCGCGATGCCCGTGAGACTGAAGGGGCGCACATCGGCGAAGGCCTTCAGCGCCGGGTGTGCGACGGCACCGGTGACGGATGCCGTCGCATACCCGGCTCCCGCCTTCCGCTTTTCGCCGGACGCGTAGTAGTCCGCGAAGCGGTCATGCACGCCGGGGCTCGGAAACAGCTCGTCAAAGGACTGCAGGTAGAAGTCGTACCCTGACTCCTCATAGAAGCTGATCATGCGGGCCACGGCCGCTTCGGGCATCGTGCGTTCGATCACGAGCTCATCGCCGATCTCCGCGAACCCGCCGCCGGAGCTGATGAAACCGTCGAATCCGATGTCGCGGATCGCGGGGTAGATCTCCACGGACGCCCGTCCGGTGCTGAGGTACACCAGGTGCCCGTTGTGCCGGGCGGCGCGCACCGCGTCGATCGCCGACTCCGCGATCATCGAGCCGGTCTCCATGAGCGTGCCGTCGACATCGACGAACGCGATGCGGGGGGAAATCATGAGGCACTCCAGACGAGGTGGTCTCCGGGACGTGTGCATCATCGGAGACGACCGGAGTGTGGTGATCGTATACATCGACGCTAGCTGCTGAGGCGTGTACCGCGTGACCGGATAACATCGGCGAACCGGTCGACAGATCTGTCGCCTAGCCTGAAGGGGTCCGGATGATCGTCTGACCGACACCGTCAGGGCTGCGGGTTAACGACGCCAAACGGCGCTCAGCATGCCCGAACCAGAAATGAGAACTACCATGACCGTTTCGAACAAAGTCGCACTCGTCACCGGAGCCGGGCAGGGAATCGGACGCGGCATCGCACTCCGCCTCGCCCAGGACGGCTTCGACATCGCCGTCGCCGACCTCGACTTCCAGGCAGAAAAGGGGGCCGGTGTCGTCGCCGAAATCGAAGCTTTCGGGCGCAGGGCCGTCTTCGTCACCGCCGACGTCTCCAACCGCGATGATGTGTTCGCCGCCGTCGACACCGCGGCCGAGAAGCTCGGCGGATTCGACGTGATCGTCAACAACGCCGGCATCGCCCAGGTCACGCCCATGCTCGAGGTCACGGCGGACGATCTGGAGAAGATCTTCCGCATCAACGTGAACAGCGTCGTCTGGGGGATCCAGGCCGCGGTCGCGAAGCTCGACGAACTCGGCCACGCCGGCAAGATCATCAACGCCGCCTCCATCGCCGCCATCCAGGGCTTCCCCATCCTCGGCGCCTACTCGGCCTCGAAGTTCGCCGTCCGCGGCATCACTCAGGCTGCCGCCCAGGAGCTCGCACCTCGGGGCATCACGGTCAACGCCTACGCCCCCGGCATCGTCGGCACCGGCATGTGGGACCTGATCGACGAGAAGCTCAGCGCCATCAACGGCAAGCCGCTCGGCCAGAACCTCAAGGAAAACGTCGACGGCATCGCGCTCGGCCGCATCGAGACCCCGGAGGACGTCGCCAAGATCGTGTCGTTCTTCGCCGGCCCCGACTCCGACTACGTCACCGGCCAGGTCCTGCTCGTCGACGGCGGGATGCTCTACAACTAGGGCCTGGAGCGCCCCGGGGAATGACGCTCAGTGACACCCGGAGGCGAGGTTGGGAGCAATCCGGACCTCGCCATCCGTGCGCGGAGGCTGGGTGTCCCTGGAAGGATTCGAATCCCCAACCGGTTCCCGGCCGTCGCCCTATTTCTTCTTCTTCGACTCGCTGTCGTCACTCGTTCGTCTGTTCAGCCGCAACCGTCGGCCGATCGCGATGTCCTCTTGTACCTTGTCAGCGGCCTTGTCGCTCTTGCGGGTGTCCCGCGGCGGCAGCTGAAGTTCTTCTTCTGCGGCGATGCCCGCCTGCAGCTCACGGCCTTGTTCCAGCTCGGCGTCGAATTCGGCACCGAAGAGCAGGGCGAGGTTGGCTATCCACAGCCAGAGCAGGAACACCACGATGCCGGTCAGGGAATCATACGTGCGGTCGTAGTTGGAGAAAATGGTGACGTAGAGGCCGAACAGGAATGAGGAGATCACCAGAGTGAGGAATGCGAGTAACGCACCCAGGCTGATCCATCGGAACTTGGGCTGCTGGGCGTTGGGGGTTGGGGGTTGCCTAGTACAGGATTACGATCCCGGCTGAACGCGCCGACGCACCCGGATGCCGACCACAGCGCCAACAGGATCCCGACGACGAGGGCGACGCCGACCGCCGGCGACGAGCTGAACTGCCCGAGCGGAGAACTGTGGGCAGGGCTGCGGTCGACGCTGCAGCGCTTTCACTGGGGATATCGCGAGGCCGGGTCTACGTCCCGATCGAGCGTCACCAGGACGGGACGGGGCTGCTGACGCAGCACATACCGCCAGGACGGCTTGGCGATCTCGCTCAGCGAGTCGGGTTTGCGGGAATCGTCGGCCGACGGTGCTCGCTCGCTTTTTTCGCGCACGCTATTTTTGCCATGGGTGCTCTCCTCGGCTTCGCCATCGATCGATTCGTGCGCGCATCCGTTGCGCCGCCGCTGAGTGAGGTCGATTAGCGTCATTGACTCCGGGAAGGAATTCAAACCAAATCTGCCAATCAGATCAATCACACTATTTCCGTGACGAAACGGGAAATTCCCCGACTTTAAAGGAGGAAGTCGACCGCTCCGTGGACACGTCGACACAAGGGCGATGTGCTGGTCGGTCGGCATCGACCGATGATTAGTGGTGCCCCTGGAGGGATTCGAACCCCCAACCGTTTCCTTAGGACGGAACTGCTCTTCCGTTGAGCTACAGAGGCTGGCTTCTGAAGTTTAGTGGTTGTCTGCCGGCGCCGCAGCGCACCGCTGCGACGCGCTTACGTCGGCGGGTACAGGAAGAGCGGAACCTCACTGGCCGACACGGTGCGCGTGTTGTACGCGTGACTGCCGTTCCAGTTGTATTCCTCGAGAATGACCGAGCCGTCGCTGTTGACCGACTGCACGTAGGCCACGTGGTTGTAGTTGAACCAGGCGACCGCGCCGACGACGGGAGTGTCGCCGGTGGCCCAGCCCTGGTCAGCCCAGGCGCTGGCCCAGTTGCTCGCGTTGCCGCCGCTGGGGGTGAGCTTGCTCCAGGTCCAGGTCCACGGGGAGCCGGTCGACCCGGCGTCGCGGTTGAGCCGATATGCCACGAAGTCCACGCATTCGCGGTAATAGTAGCCAAGCGGAGACAGCCCGCCGCCCTGGGTGTCGGTGGCCCGGTCGAACCACGGGTAGTCGTCGCCCTTGGCACGCACGCTGTATACAGCGAAGTCGGTGGCAGCCGATCGGGCTGCCTCGGCGGTCTGCTGGGCGGCCAGTGCACGCTTGGCCTCGGCATCCCGCTGGGCGAGTTCCTCGCTCGTGGTCGCCGTGAAACCGTCGCGAGCGACGGTGATGGCTGCGGCGCCACTGTCCACCGTGACGCCCTGCGTGTCGGCAACCCGCGAAGTCGTCGAGGCGGTGTCGCTCGCACCGGGCGCGAACGCATAGGCCGGAAGGCCGGCGGTGAGGAACAGTCCCGGAATGGCCAGCAGGGTCACGGCGATTTTCATGGGCCGCCGGCGGCGCGACCGGGGCACCGGGCGGCTGACGGCCGGTGCGACCCGCGGGGGAGCGACCGGATTGAGCCGGTTGCTCCGCGCCGCGATCGATGCCTTTTCGAGGTCCAGAGCCTTGGTTTCCGCCACCGCAACCGCATCGGGAATGCGCACAGCCACCGGCACGTCCATGCGCACCGGAGTGTTCACGGTGGCGTCGGCTCGGGTCTCTGCCGCCTCACGCTGCGCACGCAGTTCGCGGCGCGAGAGCGAAAAAATCGGGGTCTCTGGCGAACCAGAAGTGCCGGGTACGCCGGGTTGGGGCAAAAGAAGATCCTCTAACGCACCGAGATCGAGGTTCGGTGCTCCTCAACCATAGGCGACGGCGATCGGGAAGTCACCTTCGGGCGTTACATCCCTGTTACATTCGCGGGTCAGGCGGCAGGAGCAAGGAATTCATCCCACTGCGGTAACGGCCGCTCAGCGCCGCGCACCACCCAGGTCGTGCCGACCGGCAATCCCGGGTGGAACAGGAGTTTCCAGCCCATCTCGGCCGGCGTCCGGTCGCTTTTAAGGTTGTTGCAGCGCAGGCAGCAGGCCACGAGGTTGTCCCAGGTGTCCCGACCTCCGCGCGACCGAGGCATTACGTGGTCGATCGTGCTGGCGGTCTTGCCGCAGTACCCGCAGCGATGCTCGTCCCGGCGCAACACGCCGCGACGGCTGACCGGCACGGCCCTGGACCGAGGGATGCGCACGTAACGCGTGAGCAAGATGACGCTCGGTCGCTCCCAGGAACCGGAGGCGGCACAGATCGGATGCCCCTGGTCGGCCTGCACGATCGTTGCCTTGTGATTCATGACCAGCACGAGTGCTCGTTTGAAGGACACCACGGCAAGGGGCTCATACCCCGCATTGAGGACCAGTGTGCGCATGCGTTCCCTTTCGAAAAGGGCTGGACGGCTTCCAGCCATTCGAACTACGACAGTCAGTGAGAAGGAGCGAACAGGCAAACAAAAAGGGCGCCGTCACCATGACAACGCCCTACCGACCACACGGTGTCCCTGACACGCGCAACTCAAGTTTGCTCGACTGCTCTGCCGCAGCGCGGAGCGGCAGCGCACATCCATGGTGTGGATCGTGCGCCGCTCGCGCATGGGCTCTCCCGAAAACTCGCAAAACATCAGAGCAACAGGTTAACCCACATTCGGCGCCACCGCGAAGCGCGGGACGCCGAATCTGCTAGGTGTTACGAAACATTCATCTGGCAGCCGGCCGGCTCGGATCTTCCGGCAGGCTCAGATGCCGAGCCGCACGATGTAGTACGAGCTGGTCCAGATCGGCTGCACGCGCACGGCCGCCCCCTCATACGGCGCATGCAGGATGTTGCCGTTGCCTGCATAGAACCCGTCGTGGCCGTCCATGATGACGAGGTCACCCGGCTGAGCCTCAGATTCGGGGATTCGGGTGCCCGCCGCGCCCTGCCCGGTCGAGGAATGCGGCAGCGAGATGCCGAACTGCGCGTAGACGTACATGATGAAACCGGAACAATCGAAGCCGGCCGGGGTGGCCCCGCCGTAGACATAGGGGACACCCTGGTAGCCGGCCGCGACACTGTAGACGGATGCCAGATCGAAATTCGGGTATGCCGGGGCAGCCAGGTAGTCGGCCGACGACGGACCGGAATACGACGCGGCATAGGAGGTCATCGCGGCCGCGGCTTCCTGTCGGCGCCCCTCGGCTGCCGCTGCCTCGGACGCGGCAACGGCCGCCGCTGCTGCGGCCGCTGCCGCCGCCAGTTCCTCGGGGGTGGTGGCGGTGAACCCGTCGCGCGCGACGCTCACGGTATCGGCCGCGGCGGCGACCGCCACTGACTGCGCACCCGATTCGGTCAACTCGGCCGAGGCCGTTGACGCGTACTCCTTTTCGGTCGGCGCGAACGCATAGGCCGGGATGGCCATGGTCGCGACGAGGCCGCCGGCGAGAGTCATGAACACGATGTTCGCCACGGCGCCTCGGCGGCGTGACCGCCGGCCGGAACGGGGGCTGGCGGCCCGATAGTGGCTGAGCTCCGCGTGTTCATTGTCGTTGGTGATGGAAGCGCGGGTGATGGATCCGGTGGTGGCTACCGAGTTCGGGGCTCGGCGGAAGATCTTCTTACCCAATGCGGCCAAAGTGATTACCTCCGACGCCTCGACAACACTAGGTAGTTGCCCCGTCCACTGCGCTCGTCGCGTGTGTAAGGAACGAATCAAGAGACGGGCAAGAAAGGCGTCTTGATCCGTGTCCGTCGACCGGAATCTGGACTGTGGACGACTCCAAGCTAACTGACGCTCATCCGTTTGTCACGCCGCAGGCTACTTTTTCTAACATATTGATAACAAAATTGTGGGGCGAGTGATCAATGGTGACGGGGCAGGCGGTGACCGCCGAATGGCTAGGCGACCGCTGCCGGCGTGGCGACGAAGATGTGGCCGGCGACCTCGTTGGGCAGTTCCAGTCCGTCCTCGAACCCATGCACCTGCACGAGCACATAGGAGCCCACGGCGGAGAAAACCCCCGTGGCCCCGGGGAGCACACCGGAGTTTTTCAGCTGGGCCAGGAGCTCGGGGTCGACCTGAACGGGTTCGCCCAGACGGCGCACCACGGCGGTGACCGGACCGGCAGATCCGGCGACCAGGTCGACGAGGCTCGTCACCCCGGCCATGAACGCGACGGCCGGCGAATCGCCCAGCTCATCGAGGCCGGGGATGGGGTTGCCATACGGAGACTCGGTCGGGTGATCGAGCATCTCCAGGATTTTGCGCTCCACCCGCTCACTCATCACATGCTCCCAGCGGCATGCTTCGTCGTGGACGAATTCCCATTCGAGCCCGATTACGTCGCTGAGCAGGCGTTCCGCAAGCCGATGTTTGCGCATCACATGCACGGCCTTGCTGCGTCCGTCGACGGTGAGCTCGAGGTGCCGGTCGCCGGAGACGACTACGAGGCCATCCCGTTCCATCCGGGCCACGGTCTGCGACACGGTCGGCCCGGAGTGCCCGAGGCGTTCCGAGATGCGTGCTCGGAGGGGAACGATGTGCTCCTCTTCGAGATCGAGAATCGTGCGGAGGTACATTTCGGTGGTGTCGATGAGATCCGTCATGCCCAGCGTTCCTCTCGGCTCGGTACGTACTGCCCAACCTTATCGCCGCGAGAGCGGCCGTTAGAATCGCCCTATGTCGAACCTGATAATTCCCACGGAACTTCTGCCCGATGATGGACGATTTGGCTGCGGCCCGTCGAAAGTTCGAAAAGGACAACTCGAACACCTCTTAGAGTTCAGCGCGAGTGTGATGGGCACCTCCCATCGCCAGGCACCCGTCAAGAACTTGGTCGGTCGCGTGCGCACCGGCCTCGCGGACCTCCTTCGCGCCCCTGCCGGTTATGAAGTCATTATCGGCAACGGCGGGTCCACCGCGTTCTGGGACGCCGCCGCGTTCTCCCTTATTCTCCGCCGCAGCCAGAACCTCGTCTTCGGCGAGTTCGGCGGCAAGTTCGCCGCGGCCGCGGCCGCTCCGTTCCTCGAAGCGCCCGACGTGGTCAAGGCCCCGGCCGGATCGCGCAGCGAGTTCGTCGTGACCGAGGGTGTCGACGTCTACGCCTGGCCCCAGAACGAGACCTCGACCGGCGTCATGGCTCCGGTCACCCGCGTGGTTGCCGAGCCCAACGCCCTGACGGTGATCGACGCCACCAGCGCGGCGGCCGGTATCGACTACGAGGCCGACCAGGCGGATGTCTACTACTTCGCGCCGCAGAAAAACCTCGCCTCCGACGGAGGCCTGTGGATGGCGCTCTTCTCCCCCGCCGCGATCGAGCGCGTCGAGCAGATCGCCGCGAGCGGGCGCTACATTCCCGAGTTCCTCAGCCTGAAGAACGCGATCGACAACTCGCGCCTCAACCAGACTCTGAACACTCCGGCCGTGGCCACGCTTCTTTTGATCGAGAACCAACTCGACTGGATCAACGGAAGCGGCGGCCTGGCGTGGGCGTCCGCGCGCACCCTTGAATCGTCATCCGTTCTCTACGACTGGGCCGAGAGCGTGCCGTTCGCGACGCCGTATGTCACCGACCCGGAGCACCGGTCACAGGTGGTCGCGACGATCGACTTCGACGACGCGATCGATGCCGCCGCCATCGCCAAGACCCTGCGCGCCAACGGGATCTCCGACACCGAGCCCTACCGCAAGCTCGGCCGCAACCAGTTGCGGGTTGCCACCTTCACCGCGATCGAGCCCGGAGACGTGCGCCAGCTCGTCCGCTCGATCGAGTTCGTGGTGCAGAACCTGGGCAAGTAGGCCTCGACATGCGGCTCTGGCTGAGAGACAGTGAGCGTCGGCCAGACCCGCTGCCGGCTCGAACGAACTCCCGCAAGGCTTTCCTTGCGGGCTCCGCCGGCTGGCTAGTGGCGCTCGCGCTCGCGCTCGTCTTCCGGGACGAGCTCGCCGCCGCCGGGGTGGGCTGGTGGCTCTGGGCTGCCCTCATCGGCCTCGGCCTCGGCCTGCTCGGGATTGCCTGGGTACGGTTCCGGCGCCGTTAGGGCCGCACCGAAGTCGATCCCGTCAAGCACATCTTCGCCGCGGTCTTCGTCGTCGTCTGACTCGTCGCCGTCGTCGCCGTCATCGTCGTCGCCGTCATCGTCGTCGTCGTCAGATTCGTCCTCGTCGTCAGATTCGTCGTCGTCGTCCGATTCGTCATCATCGCCCAACGCCTCGGCGTCGGCCACGGCCGCAGCCAGTTCCTGGGCCGTGCGGTAGTCGGCCAGGCGGTCAGACCACGGCACCCACTCCGGCGCGATCAGGGCGTCGTCGCCCGGCGTGAGCTCGGCTTCCAGAACCGACGGCTCGGAGCTCTTGTCCACCCGGGCGAGGGTGACCGTCCAACGCCAGCCCGGGTAGCCGGACAGGTTGCAGTCGAACAGCAGCGAGAGCACATGCTCGCCTTCGACAAGGTGGCCGAGGGGTTCGCCGATGCTGTCGGCCGGCGTGATCTCCAGCAGCGCGGTGCGCGCCTGGTCGACCGCGGACAGCAGGCGCTCGTCGGCAGCGGCCTCAGGCATCGAGTTCCTCCGCGACCTTGCGCAGCATGGCCGCGATCTTGTGGCTGTGGGTTTTGTCGGGGTAGCGGCCGCGACGCAGGCTCGCTCCGATGCCGTCGAGGAGTTTCACCAGGTCCTCGACAATGACGGCCATGTCGTCAGCCGGCTTGCGGCTGAGTTTGACCAGGCTCGGCGGTGCCTCGAGAACGCGAACGGACAGCGCCTGAGCGCCCCGCTTGCCGTCGGCGATGCCGAATTCAAGCTTCGTTCCTGCCTTGACCGTGACTCCGGCGGGCAGTGCAGAAGCGTGGAGAAAGACCTCGTGGCCGTCATCAGAGGTGATGAAGCCGAAACCTTTCTCCTCGTCGTAGAACTTGACCTTGCCGGTGGGCATCTGGACCTCGCTGGATTCCGGGCGCGCGGATTGCGCGCCAACCACCCCCAGCCTATTCGGTCGGACCGGTTCCCGCCCCGTATCCTTGAGTCTGTGACCAATCAAATTCCACCCGCCGCGAGCCGGCTCGAACGCATCCTTGCTTACATGGTTGCGGGTGTGGTGGGTCTGTCCATCCTCGCGTTCCTTGCCGTCATCCTCGGCACAGCGGCCGGGGCCGGGGCGGACAACGGTTTCGGCCAGGGGGTCTGGCCGGCGGTGCTTGCTTTGCCGCTGTTTGGATTGCCTCTCGGATTCGTGCTGATCATCGTCCTCATGGTGATGTCCGGCATGCGTCGCGCTCGTGAGGCACGACAGAATAAGGAGTAGCAATGCTCACACTCGCTTCGCGCCTTCGGGCGCTGGATGACGCAACGTTGCGTCGCACGATCGACATCCGCATGGTCTCGGCCACGGGCATCCGTGATTTCTTCGACCTGGCCGAGGCTCTCCTCGAACCAACCGCAATCCAACGGGTGCTGGCACGGCTCGATCGGGCCACCCTCGCCGTTCTCGCCGTCGCCGGTGAGCTCAGCCAGGGAACGGAGGTCGGCACGGCTGCCGCGCCGTCGCTGTTCGACCTCGCCGAGCGCCTGTCCGAACTGGCAGGTTCGCCCGTCGACGTGGCCGAGGTCGCCGGCCGTGCCGCCGAATTGGACTCCCTCATGCTCGCGCGCCTGACCGACGGGCGTTTCAGTTCCTACCCGGCGGTGGCCGCGCAACTGCTGACCTGGCCGGACCTGGGCCTGCCGACCGCGCTCGAGCTGGCTTCGACGCCAGCACCCGCGGCGCTGGCCAGTGTCGACACCACCGATACCCGCTTCACAGACCGTCTCGCGGCGGAGCGTGCCTTCGCCGCGGTGTCCTCCATCGCCGAACTGGTCACCGAGCTCGCCCGCGAGCCGGCCAGGGAGCTCAGCCGGGGCGGGCTCGGCCTGCCCGACACCAAGCGTCTGGCCGCCGTGATGGGGGTCGAACTTGAATTCGTGCCCTCCTTCGTCGCGACCGCGGCCCGAGCCGAACTCATCGCCCATTCCGACGGCTACTGGAATGAAACCGAAGCCGGCGAGGCCTGGCTGCTCGAGAGCACCGCCCGCCGCTGGGCAACCCTGGCCGACGCCTGGCATGCGGCCCTGCCGCCGGATGTGCGCGGGATACTCGCCCGCCGGCCCGGCGTGTCCTGGGGCGACGTGCTGCGCAGCTTCGTGGCCTGGCTCTACCCGGCCGGCGGCCAGTGGATGGACGACCGGGTCACCGAGTTCGCCGAGGACGCCGAACTGATCGGCATCACCGCCCACCAGACCACCAGCCCGGCCGGTGCATCGGTGCTGGCCGGTGACCTCGAGGCGGCCGTCGCCACCATGGCGGCCGCGCTGCCGGCGACCGGCGGCGCGGTGTACCTGCAGAACGACCTGTCGATCGTGTCCCCCGGACCGCTCGCCCCCTCGATCGACAGCCGCCTGCGGGGGCTCGCCGACGTGGAGAGCCGGGAACTCGCCCTGAGCTACCGCATCACCGCCAACTCCGTGAACCGCGCCCTGGCGGCCGGCGAAAGCGCGGAGTCACTGCTCGATTTCCTGCGCACGGTCTCCCTGACCGGCATCCCACAGCCCGTCGACTACCTGATCCGGGAATCCGCCGCCCGCTACGGGCGCGTGCGCGTCGGCCCGACGGACCCGATGGAGTCCCCGGCCCAGGCCTATGTCCAGTCCGACGACGCGGCCCTGCTGAGCACCATCGCCGTGGACCAGACGCTCGCCTCCCTCGGCCTTGTGCCTGCCGAGGGCAGCCGACTGACCAGCCGGTTCCCCTCCGACGTGGTCTTCTGGGCGCTCAGCGATGCGCGCTACCCCGTCGCCGCGGAGGACGCCACCCATGAGATCGTGCACCTGCGCCGCCACCAGCTCGCTCGGGTCGTGCCGGTGGACGCCCCGGATCCGGCCGTCACCCTGGTCGAGAGGCTGCGTGCCGCCGATGGCGGCGAGGGCCAGGCAGCGGATGCCTGGCTCGCCCGCCAGCTCGACCTGGCAATCAAGGCGAAGCAGACCGTCGTCGTCAGCATCGCCATGCCCGGCGGTGTGGTGGTCGACTATCTGCTCGAGCCGGCCAGTGTGGGCGGCGGGCGTTTCCGGGCCCGAGACCGTCGCGCCGACATCGAACGCACGCTGCCTCTGTCCAGCATTATCAGCATCACGCCGGCGCCGTAGGTGCGGGCCTTCACGCTGACCGGGCGTAGGATTAACGGCTATGTCTGATGGCCCTCTGATCGTCCAAAGTGACCGTACGGTTTTGCTCGAAGTCGCCCACCCTCTTGCCGAGGATGCGCGCCACGACCTGGCCGTGTTCGCCGAGTTGGAGCGTGCCCCCGAGCACATCCACACCTACCGCATCACCCGGCTGGGGCTGTGGAATGCCCGCGCCGCGGGGCACGACGCCTCCAACATGCTGGCCACGCTCGAAAAGTACTCGAAGTTCGCCATCCCGCAGACCGTCAGCGTGGACATCACGGAGACGGTCGGCCGGTATGGCCGGCTCATCATCGAACGTGACACCGAGGGTCAGCTCATCCTGCAGAGCAACGACCAGGCCGTGCTCACCGAGATCGCCGGGGCCCGGCGCATCGCGCCCCTCCTGATCGGGCATCCGTCGCCGGACTCGTTCCTGGTCGAGCCGTGGGCGCGCGGCCAGCTCAAACAGGAACTGGTGAAACTGGGCTGGCCGGCCGAGGACCTCGCCGGCTACACGCCGGGAACGCCGCATCCGATCGGTCTTTTGGAAGACGGTTGGGCGCTCCGGGACTACCAGAACAAGGCCGTCTCCAGCTTCTTCGACGGCGGCTCCGGCGTGGTCGTGCTGCCCTGCGGGGCCGGAAAGACGCTGGTCGGCGCCGGGGCCATGGCCACCGCCAAGACCAACACGCTCATCCTCGTCACCAACACGGTCTCCGCCCGTCAGTGGCGCGACGAACTGCAGAAGCGCACGACCCTCACCGCCGACGAGATCGGCGAGTACTCCGGGCAGGTCAAGGAGGTCAAGCCGGTCACGATCGCGACCTACCAGATCCTCACCGCCAAACGGAAGGGCGAATACGCGCACCTCGAGCTACTCGACGCCATGGACTGGGGCCTCGTCATCTACGACGAGGTGCACCTGCTGCCGGCCCCCGTGTTCAAGCTGACCGCGGAGTTGCAGGCCCGCCGCCGCCTCGGCCTCACCGCCACCCTGGTGCGCGAGGACGGCCGCGAGGGCGACGTATTCAGCCTGATCGGCCCGAAGCGGTTCGACGCGCCCTGGAAGGAGATCGAGGCCCAGGGCTTCATCTCCCCAGCCTCCTGCTTCGAGGTGCGCATCGACCTGCCCCAGTCCGAGCGACTCAGCTATGCCGCCGCCGCCGACGACGAGCGCTACCGGATGGCCGCGACCGCACCCGCGAAGCTCGACGTCGTCAAGCGCCTGGTAGCCAAGCACCCCGGAGAACGCATCCTCGTGATCGGACAGTACCTCGACCAGATCGACGAGCTCGCCGAGGCCCTGAATGCCCCCAAGCTCACCGGTGCGACCCCTGTCGACGAGCGCGAGCGCCTCTACCAGGCCTTCCGAGTCGGCGAGGAGAACCTGCTCGTGGTGTCAAAGGTCGCGAATTTCTCGGTCGACCTGCCGGAGGCCACCGTCGCCATCCAGGTTTCGGGTTCCTTCGGCTCACGCCAGGAGGAGGCGCAGCGCCTCGGCCGGCTTCTACGGCCGAAGGAGTCCGGTCTGTCCGCGAACTTCTACACGCTGGTGGCCCGCGACACCGTCGACCAGGACTTCGCCCAGAACCGCCAGCGCTTCCTCGCCGAGCAGGGCTATAGCTACACGATCCTTGACTCGCAGAATCTGGACGCGCAGGTCGTCTCCGTCTGACTGGCGGTGAAACGGCCGGTCAGGTGGTCGGAGAGGAAGCCTTCCGGCGGGCATAGCGCAGGAACAGCATGTCCCCGGCGGTCAGCACGTGCAGCAGGGACATCTCCCGGGTGATGGCGGCGGGACCGGCGGAGATCCGTCCGGCCGGGCCGCCCTCGAGCACGGGGCTGACGGTGAGGCACAGCTCGTCGACGCAGTCGGCGTCGATCAGCGCACCGAACAGGTTCGGCCCACCCTCGCAGAGTATCTGCGCCAGACCGCGCCGAGCCAGCTCCGCCCGCATCAGCCGCGGGTCCACGACGTCCTCCCCGCAGACCAGCACGTCCGCCACCTCTGCGAGCTCCGCGCGTCGCCGCAGCGGTGACGCCGCGTGCGTCACGACCAGCGGCCGCACGGCGGCGTCCGCGAACAGCGAGTGGCTCGGCTCGAGGTCCAGCCGTGAGGACACGATGGCGACGGGCAGCTGCGCCGGAAGTCCGTGCCGGACCCGCCACGCGGCATCCGCGGGGCCCTGACGGATGCCGACGTACCCCTCGGCGCGCACCGTGCCCGCACCGACCACGATCACGTCAGCGAGCATCCGAAGGGTATCGAAGACGAGCCTGTCGTCGGCGTTCCCGAGCCCGCCGCTCACACCCTCCCGGGTGGCGGCGCCGTCGAGGCTGGCGATAAAATTCACTCGCAGGTGCGGCAGAGTGCGGTCAGGCACCCGGTAACGGATGATCAGCTCGTCACGATCCAGCATCATCAGGCCAGGTTGTGGCGCACGTGCGCCGGTTCGCGGAAGCCCAGGATCGCCTCGGTCATCCGCACGGCGTCGACCGCGGCGGCGACGTTATGCATCCGCACGATCCGGGCGCCCTGCAGGATGCTGTAGACGGCGGCGGCGAGCGATCCCGCGATCCGGTCGCCCCGCTCACGGTTCAGCGTCTCCCCGATGAAGTCCTTGTTCGAGACTGCGACCAGAGTGGGGTAGCCGAGGGCGGTGATCTCGCCGAGCCTCCGGGTCAGCTCGAGCGAGTGGTAGGTGTTCTTGTTCAGGTCGTGCCCGGGGTCAACGATGATGCGGGATGCCGGGACGCCGCGACTCCGGGCCAGCTCGATCCGTTCATCCAAGAAGGTTGCGACCTCGTGCACCACGTCGCCGTAGGTGGGCCCCGGCCACGGTGTGCGCGGCGGCGCGAGGCTGTGGGTGATCACCAGCGTCGCGTCGCTGTCCGCGACGACGTCAGCCATGGCCGGGTCGTGCACCCCGGTGGTGTCGTTGATCACGTGGGCGCCGGCGGCCAGGCTGGCGCGCGCCACGGCGGGATGAAAGGTGTCGACGGAGATGACGACGCCCGAGCCGCGCAGGGCCTCGACCACCGGGACGACCCGGTCGATCTCCTCCTCGATCGGAATGGACGGGCCGGGCGCGAATCTCGCCCCGCCGATGTCGACCCAGTCGGCGCCGTCCAGGATGGCGCGCCGGGCGGCCGTGACGGCCTCGTCAAGAGCGAAGGTCGCCCCCTTGTCGTAGAAGGAATCCGGCGTGCGGTTGACGATGGCCATCACGGCCACCTCACGGGAAAAATCGAACAGTCTCTCCCCGATCAGTCGCCGTGGATGGATCAGGTCGGGCAGCGCCGGGCCAGGTCGAGTGGTCGCGTTGTCCATGTCAGGTCCTTCAGTCGGGTGCTCCGGCGAGAAGTTCGTCCAGTTCAATGCTCTCATCCGCGAGCCGGGTCGTGTCGACCCGCACCTCCGTCCGGATGAAGCGCTGCACCGTCTCATTGACGTCCCACACGTTGACGTTCATGCCGGCGACGACCCTGCCGTCCAACACCCAGAACGCGATGAATTCCCGCCTCGCCGGGTCACCGCGAAACACGACCTCCGCATCCCGGGCAAGTGCGCCGTACCCCGAGTACTCCATCCCGAGGTCGAACTGGTCGGTGTAGAAGTACGGGATCGCGTCGTAGCTGACCGCCTGGTCAAGCATCGAGCGGCCGGCCGCGGCGCCAGCCCGCTCGGCGTTGTCCCAGTGCTCGACGCGCAGATGGTGCCGCAGCACGGGGTGGAAGACCGTGGCGACGTCACCCACCGCGTAGACGTCCGGGTCGATGGACCGGAACGCCGCGTCGACGACGATGCCGTCGTCGACGGCCAGGCCCGCGTCCCGGGCCAGGTCCGTGTTCGGCACCGCGCCGATGCCGATGACGACGACATCGGCCGAAACGACCTCGCCGCCGGGGAGTCCCACTCCGGTGACCCTCCCCTGCGTCCCGATCAGTCGGTCGGCCTGAGTTTCCATCCGCAGATCCACCCCGTTCACGCGGTGCAGCTCCGCGAACACCGACCCGACCTCGTCGCCGATCACCGGGGCCAGCGGCACGCCATCCCGCCCGAGCACCGTGACGGTGTTGCCGTAACCGCGGGCGGCCGCGGCGACTTCGAGACCGATCCAGCCGGCCCCGACGATCACGACCCGGCGGTTTCCCGGCTCCAGCTCGGCTCGGAGCGCCTGCGACTCGCCGACCGTGCGCAGATGGTACACCCCGGCCAGGTCTGCGCCCGGGCCGGGAAAGCGCCGTGACGACGCCCCCGTCGCGAGGAGCAATCTGTCGTAGCGCACGGATTTGCCCTCCCGCATGGTCAGCTCGTGGGTGTCGAGCGCCAGCCCGGTCACCCGGGCACCCAGCCGCACGTCGATGCCCCGCTCGTCGTACCACGGTGCCGGGTGCACGTCGATCGTGTCCCGGGCGGCCCGCCCGGCCAGGTAGTCCTTGGAGAGGGGCGGCCGCACGTAGGGGTACTCAGTCTCCCCGGCCAGCAACACGATGCTCCCGTCGAACCCCTCGGAGCGGATGGCCTCGGCCGCTCTGGCCCCGGCCAAGCCGGCCCCCACAATCGCAAAAGTCGGAACAGTCATTCTGGTCTCCCCACGCCGCGGCAGTCTGGTTTGATCACCAATCTACTCGCCAGCGCGCATACCGGGCATTTTCAGTAAACCTTCAGCTAACGCGCAGATAATAAACCCATGACTGACGGCCCACGCATACTTATTGTCGACGACGAACCCAATATCCGGGATCTCCTCACCACCAGCCTGCGTTTCGCCGGATTCGCCGTGCGAGCCGTCGGAAACGGCGCGCAGGCGATCTCCGCCGTCCTCGAGGAAGAACCCGACCTCATCATCCTTGACGTCATGCTGCCGGACATGAACGGTTTCGGAGTAACCAAGCGCCTGCGGTCCGCCGGCTACACGGCCCCGATCCTCTTCCTCACGGCGAAGGACGACACCGAAGACAAGATCACCGGCCTGACGGTCGGCGGCGACGACTACGTCACCAAGCCGTTCAGTCTCGACGAGATTGTGGCCCGGATCAAGGCCATCCTTCGCCGGACCATGCAGGCCGACGAAGACGCGATCATCCGCGCCGGCGAACTCACCATGGACCAGGACACCCACGAGGTCCTGGTCGGCGACGCCCCCATCGAACTCAGTCCGACCGAGTTCAAGCTTCTGCGCTACCTCATGCTGAACCCGAACCGGGTCCTGTCGAAGGCTCAGATCCTGGACCATGTCTGGGAGTACGACTTCAACGGTGACGCCGGCATCGTCGAGTCCTACATTTCTTACCTCCGCCGCAAGGTGGACGCGCACTCGACCGAACCCCTCATCCAGACCAAGCGCGGCTTCGGCTACATGCTCAAGGCCGCCAAGGCGTAGACACAGGCTGCGCTCATACACTGGTTTCCTATGCATCAGTCACTTATGGAGCGGTGGAGCCGCATTTCCCTGCGTTCCAAAATCACGGGCGTCACGGTCCTGATGCTGACGCTCGGCCTGCTCGTCTCCGGCATCGGCACGATGGCCATGCTTCGCCAATACGTGGTCCAGCAGGTCGATTCGCAGCTGCAGATCGACGCCCAGTCCGCCTCGAACAGCTATTCGGCGGCGGCTCTCGGCCAGGGCACTACAGCCGTGGTCTCTTCGGACTACTACGTCGCCCTGTATGACGAGCACGGCAGTCTCGAGGACCACACCTGGCGGGATGTCCCGCGCAGTGAGCTGCCGATCCTGACCGCACCGCTCGACCTGCAGACCGTGATGGAGCTCGACGGCAAGACGATGACTCTGGTGGACTCGGCACACGACACCGAGTTCTTGGCGGTCGCCGTGCCGCTCGTGATCTCGCCTCAGGGAACCTTGGGCACGCTGGTCATGGCGGTCTCGTTGAGGCCGACCGAGAACACCATGGCCACCTACCTCACCATTTTCTTGGGGTTCGGGCTCGGGGTCGTGCTGGTGGGCGCCCTGCTCACCCGGCTGCTGGTGACCACCACCTTTGCACCGCTGCGAGAGGTGGAGCGCACGGCCGCGGCCATCGCCGATGGCGACTTCAGCCAGCGGCTCGGCGGCGCCACGCCCAACACCGAGGTCGGGCGCCTCAACCGATCGCTCAACACCATGCTGAGCCGCATCGACCGCCTGTTCAAGGACCGCGCCCGCACCATCGACCAGATGCGCCGCTTCGTCGGCGACGCCAGCCACGAGTTGCGCACTCCCCTCGTCTCGGTGCGCGGCTACGCCGAGCTCTACCGAATGGGTGCCTTGCAGGCCCCGGAAGAAATCGCACTGGCCATGGAGCGCATTGAGAAAGAAGCGATCCGCATGGGCGGCCTCGTCGAAGACCTGCTCGAGCTGGCCCGGCTCGACGAGACAAAGCCGCTTGCCCTCGCGCCGGTCGACCTGATGCCGCTCGCCCGTGACGCGGCCCTCGACGCCATGGCCTCCTCCCCCGGTCGCACCATCACCGTCGTCACGCCGATCCCCGCCGAGATCGAGGACAGCACCGAACGCCCCGCCATCGACCTCGCTCACTCAACGGGAGAAGTCCCCTCCGCTGCCGCACCAGGTTCGAAGCCCGACGAGCCGAACCAACCGGCGGGCGGATCCGTCTCTTTCGCCGGGGCAACCCTCGCGCGGCTGCGCACCCGCAAACCACGCAAAGCGGATGTTGCGCCGCCGGCTCCGGAACAGACTCCGGTGACCGAGCCCGGCACCGTGCAGGCCGTGGTGATGGCCGAGGAGAACAAGATCCGCCAGATCATCACGAACCTGATGGGCAACGCGCTACGCTTCAGCCCGACGGACAGCCCGGTCGAGCTCGAGGTCGCAGTCGACCGCCGAAACCAGCGCGCCTCCATCGCCGTCATCGACCATGGTGAGGGTATCCCGCCGCAGATCAGGGAGAAGATCTTCCAGCGCTTCTGGCGTGCGGACACCTCCCGTGCACGGGAGACCGGCGGCAGCGGGCTCGGCCTGGCGATCGTCGCCTCGATCGTCGCCAGCCACAACGGCACCGTCCAGGTCGTGGACACCCCCGGCGGCGGCGCAACGTTCCGGGTCTGGTTCCCACTGGCCTGTTCTCCGAGCGCGCCCCAGCGCGTCGCCCCCGTCATCACGTCGTAGCGCGTGCCGCGGCGTCAAACCCCCGCGGTTCCTCCCCCGCGGTCCGGGAGGATGATTTGCCATGGCACAACGGCAGCCAACGGGAACGGCTGCAGGCGGCTCCGTAGTCTGATCGGTATCTTCCCCTGCCGAAAGGACCCCCATGACCCGCTATCAGGTCGACAGCGAAGCAGTGCTCCACACCACCTCCGTGGCGCGCGCCACGATCGGGCGCATCCAGGGCGAGGTCGCCGGACTCATCGCCCAGCTGACCGCGCTGGAGGGCTCGTGGACGGGCCAGGCCGCCACCGCGTTCCAGGCGGCGGTCTCGGACTGGCGTGCCACCCAACAGCAGGTGGCCCAGAGCGCGGAGGGATTGAATCTGGCCCTGAACCAAGCCGGCCAGCAGTACGCCGAGATCGAGCAGGCCAACGCGCGCCTCTTCCTGCGTTAGCCGCGACGGCCTGCGCATTGGCGACGCCTGTTTTGACGAGGCCTGTTTTAGCGAGGCCTGTTTTAGCGAGGCCTGCATTAACGACACAGGGCGCCTCCCGGCGGAGGCGCCCTGTGTTGTGAAGCGGTGAAGCGGTGTGGACTTAGAAGTCCATTCCGCCGCCCTGGTCGCCGGCCGGAGCAGCGTTCTTCTCCGGCTTGTCGGCGACTACGGCCTCGGTGGTGAGGAACAGTCCGGCGATCGACGCTGCGTTCAGCAGCGCGGAACGGGTGACCTTCACCGGGTCATTGATTCCGGCGGCGAGCATGTCGACGTACTCACCGGTCGCGGCGTTGAGGCCCCAACCGATCGGCAGGTTGCGCACCTTGTCGGCGACAACGCCCGGCTCCATGCCGGCGTTGAGGGCGATCTGCTTGAGTGGAGCGTCGATGGCAACCTTGACGATGTTCGCTCCCGTTGCCTCGTCGCCGACCAGCTCGAGCTTCTCGAACGCGGTCTTGCCGGCCTGGATCAGCG
This sequence comes from Cryobacterium sp. Hz7, assembly GCF_004402815.1. NCBI lineage: Bacteria > Bacillati > Actinomycetota > Actinomycetes > Micrococcales > Microbacteriaceae > Cryobacterium > Cryobacterium sp. Hz7. Next base: position 100,281 of record NZ_SOFB01000009.1, on the reverse strand, counting down.
CAACGCCACCACCGGCGACGATGCCCTCTTCGACGGCAGCCTTCGCGTTGCGGACGGCATCCTCGATGCGGTGCTTGCGCTCCTTGAGCTCAACCTCCGTCGCGGCGCCGGCCTTGATGACTGCGACTCCGCCGGCGAGCTTGGCGAGGCGCTCCTGGAGCTTCTCGCGGTCGTAGTCACTGTCGGTGTTTTCGATCTCGCTGCGGATCTGCTGGACACGTCCGGCGATGGCTTCGGGGTCTCCGGCGCCTTCGACGATGGTGGTCTCGTCCTTGGTGATGACGATCTTGCGCGCGTTGCCGAGGAGGTCAAGCGTGACGTTCTCGAGCTTGAGACCGACCTCTTCGCTGATGACCTGTCCACCGGTGAGGATGGCGATGTCCTGCAGCTGGGCCTTGCGACGGTCGCCGAAGCCGGGAGCCTTGACGGCGACCGACTTGAAGATTCCGCGGATCTTGTTCACCACGAGCGTGGCCAAGGCCTCGCCGTCGACGTCCTCGGCGATGATGAGGAGCTGCTTGCCGGTCTGGATGACCTTGTCCACGATGGGGAGCAGGTCCTTGATGTTGGAGACCTTGGAGTTGACGATCAGGATGTAGGGGTCTTCGAAGACCGCTTCCTGACGGTCGGGGTCGGTCACGAAGTAGGCGGACAGGAAGCCCTTGTCGAAGCGCATGCCCTCGGTGAGCTCGAGCTCGGTGCCGAGAGTGTTCGACTCCTCGACGGTGACAACACCCTCCTTGCCGACCTTGTCGATGGCCTCGGCGATGATGGCGCCGATTTCGGCGTCACCGGCGGAGATGGAAGCGGTGGCCGCGATCTCTTCCTTGGTCTCGACCTCTTTGGCGTTGGCGATGAGCTCAGCGATCACGGCGGCCGTGGCCTTCTCGATGCCACGCTTGAGGCTGATCGGGTCTGCTCCGGCCGCGACGTTGCGCAGGCCTTCACGAACGAGCGCCTGAGCCAGGACGGTGGCGGTGGTGGTTCCGTCGCCCGCGACGTCATCGGTCTTCTTGGCGACCTCCTTGACGAGCTCGGCACCGATCTTCTCGTACGGGTCGTCGAGTTCGATCTCCTTGGCGATGGACACGCCATCGTTGGTGATCGTGGGAGCGCCCCACTTCTTTTCCAGCACCACGTTACGTCCGCGCGGGCCGAGGGTGACCTTGACAGTGTCAGCGAGGATGTTCAGGCCACGCTCAAGGCCGCGACGGGCCTCTTCGTTGAAAGCAATGATCTTTGCCATATGTGTTTCTCGTCCCTCCCGGACGTTACCAAAACGGTGATGGGTTGGCACTCAAACAGAGAGAGTGCCAAGTAGATTCTGGCACTCTGGGGTCGAGAGTGCAAGTGAACGGCAAGGTGCCGCGGCCGCGGCTACGGCACCAGCACAACCGTGCCTCGGTCCGACGGCACCAGCTCGATCCAGGTGTTACCGGCGGCGAGACGAATCGTCACGCCGAAGTCATCGACGAGACGGATGGGGGCGGTCTGGTCGGCCTTGGACCAGACCGCATGCACGGACTTGCCGCCGGCCGACACCCAGGCTTCCCCCGAACCGATCATTGTCGTCGTGGGAACATCTCCGTAGGTGCCGTCGATCGCGACCCGCAGGACCAGGACGTTGGTCGCCCGCAGCTGCGCACCGGTGGCGTCGAGGTCAGGTGCGCCCTCCTGCGAGCGCAGGTAGGCAGCACCGGCCGCATCCCACGTCCAGCCGGGCCAACGGGCGGTGGAGAAGGTGGAGTTGATCGCCGCGACGGGCGCGCCGTCGACGGCCGCGGACGATCCCTGCACGGTCGCGGAGTAGGCAAATTGCTGGTTCGGCGGCGGCACGGTGGCGTTCCGCGCGACGAGCGCTGAGGCCTGGAGGATGACGTTGTGCGGGGCTTCCCGGTCATCCGAACGCGCGAAGAGGCCGGTGTCGTCGGTATCGAAAGCGGCGCTGACGACATCCGTCGCGTCCATCAGGTCGATGAATTTCTGTTGGCCGCCGGAATAAGCCGCGATTCCGCCGAAGGGCGCGATGATGTCCGGGTCCATGGGTCGGATCGATCGCACCGGCCCGACGAGTTCAGGCACGTCGGAATGCCAGACCGCGACATAACGGGTCAGCCCGCCCTCGACCAGTTCTTCGAGGACGATGTCGGCGCGCTCGAGAGAGAGCTGCGGCCTGGCCGCTTCGTGGTTGTCGATCTTCACCGAGAGGGCAGGGTTCTGGAGGCTCCCGGCCGGCACACTCGTGCCACGCAATGGGGCGACCGCCGGGTCTGCGGCCGACTCGAAGGTGGAGTTCCAGGGCGTGCTGGTCGAGCTTGCCGGCGGCTTCGGCGCGTCACTGGCGCATGCGGAGACCAGCAGAAGGGGCGGCAGAAGGACGACCCCGAGCATCCGGATGGACCGGATTCTCGGTGCCGCACTTCGTCGCTGCGCTTGAACCACTATTTTCGTTGTCACGCCCCAAACCCTAACGCGGCTGCACTGCCGCGCACACATGCCTGGGAGCGACCCGACCCTGCGGTCGACCGCTGGAACATCCCCCGCTGGATCAGATCGGACGAACCGCTTCTGCCTGGGGCCCCTTTGCCCCTGTACCCAGTTCGAAGATGACGTGCTGTCCCTCTTCCAGAACCTTGTAGCCGTGCATGTCGATGGCCGAGTAGTGGACGAAGACGTCCTGGCCACCTCCATCGACGGTGATGAAGCCGAAACCCTTTTCAGCGTTGAACCATTTGACGGTTCCGTTCGCCATGTATAACTCCTTGTTGCTGTGAATTCGTCGACACGCGCCCGCTGGCCGTACCGGGCCTGGCGCAAGGATTGCGTCCATTGCATTCGACCGATGGAATACGTCTCCTGCGAGAACGCCCGGTCAAACAAAATGAGGGACCAACGCCCAATTTACGGAAGCTCCGGAAGAACGAAAGGGGGTTGACGCGCGAGCGCCGGACGTATAGGCGACGGCTATTCGGCCGGCTCGTAGTCGGCGCCGACAACAACGGTCAGGTCCGCTGCGGAATCGGCGAAATCGCTTGAAAGCAGCACCTCCGAGCCGGGCAGTGACTCCGCGACTCCGCGGGCCGCTCCCTCCAGGGCCGCGTCGGCGTAGTAAACCGTCGTCGTCTGCACATCCTCCGTGCTCGCGTTGTCCAGCTCTTCGATCGTCCAGCCCTCCGCCTCGAGGAGATCGCCAACGGACCGGGCGATCCCCTCGCCGGCGGTCCCGTTCAAAACGGTCACGGTCGAGTCAGGGTCCACGGTCGCGGCCGGCGTCGGCACCGGCGCCGGAGTGTCACTCGGAGTGGCGCTCGGCTCAACCGTGCTGTCAGCAGTCGTCGCCGTGCCCGGCAACCCGAAGTTCAGGTTGTTGTTCAGGACGGCCAGGCCGACGACTCCGATTCCGACTAGCAGCACGGTTGCGCCAAGAGACCACCACACTGCGACCCAGCCGCGCCCTTTCTTGCCGGGCGCGCGGTGGGCCCCCACCCGCTCCAGGAAGTGCGGGAAGTGGTCGAAGCGGTCTTTAGCGTAGGAATTCGGCATCGTGAGGCTGGTCAGATCCTTTGTAGTGGTGATGAGACACGGGAAGGGTGCAGGTCAGGGAGTCAATCGGTGGACTGTAGCGACCGGCGGCCCCTTGCCTGCGACCGGGCGTCGCGCAGCCGCTGCAGGCGTTTCACCAGCATCGGGTCGTGGGCCAGGGCCAGCGGCGAGTCGATCACAACCCCCAGTAGTTGATAGTACCGGGCGGCCGAGAGGCCGAACTCGGCCCGGATCGCCTGTTCCTTGGCGCCGGCATGCTTCCACCACTGCCGCTCGAAGGCGAGGATCAACCGGTCGCGCGCGGACAAGCCTGCCGGCGAGGAGGACTCCGAGGCAGGCTCCGCGGGAGTCGACGAGCCGGGAGCTCCGTCCACGTGCCACCTCCCTCGATCTCTGCAATCCTAATTGTCGATGCCTGCGTACTCGCTGGGCCGTTGGCCGTGCTGTCCAAGGTGGAAAATCCTGCCGGGCTCCTGATCGAGGAATACCACCGCGGTCTGGCGAGTTTAGTGTTGATACGGACAGATTTCGGCCTCTCCGGGGTCGAGCAGGAAGGAACGGAACATGGACTACGAGGTCGAGAAGTCGGATGCGCAGTGGCGCGCGGAGCTGAGCCCCGAGCAGTACGCCGTACTGCGCGGCGCCGCCACCGAGCGGGCGTGGGCCGGCGAGCTCCTCGATGAGGGCCGCTCCGGGATTTACACCTGCGGGGCTTGCAATGCCGAGCTGTTCAAAAGCGGCACGAAGTTCGACTCCGGTTGCGGCTGGCCGAGCTTCTACGAATCGGTGCGTCCCGAGGCCGTTGAACTCCTCGAAGACCGCACCCTCGGGGTTGTGCGCACCGAGGTGCGCTGTGCTAAGTGCGGCTCTCACCTGGGCCACGTTTTCGACGACGGATTCGGAACGCCCACCGGCGACCGGTACTGCATGAACTCCATCTCGCTCAATTTCAAGCCGGTCGAGTAAGCGTTGCCCGACCTCCTTGATACGGTCAATCATCGACGCTCCCACTCCAAGGTCACCGGGCAGGCACCGAGCCATGCGGAACTGCTGCCTTTGGTGGCTGTCGCGGCCCGTGTCGCCGACCATGGCGCTCTGCGTCCGTGGCGGCTGATCGAGTTGCGCGGTGACGCCCGGCGCCGCCTGGGCGAGGCCATGGTCGAGGCCGCCGGCCTGAACGGCGCCGAAGCCGCCAGGCTGGCCGCTAAGCCGCTGCGCGCCGAACTTCTGATCGCCGTGGTCGCGAGCCGTCGCGAAAGCGACACGGTGGCGGTCTGGGAACAGGACGCCGTCGCGGCCGGTGTCGCCCACATGCTGAGCCTTCTCCTCGCCGCCCAGGGCTGGGGCGTCATGTGGCGTTCCGGCGCCCTGGCCCGCACGCAGCCGGTGAACGAAACCCACGGCCTCGCGGCCTCGGAAGAATTGCTCGGCTGGCTGTACGTCGGGGGCATTCCGGCCGATGCAAAACCGGGCGTGCGCTCGCCGATCGATCCGACGGATTTTCTCAGCGCCCTCGAGGAAACCGTCACCGAGAGAATCACGATCTGAAGCGATGAGAGAACAGGGCCGGCCACGGGACTTGAACCCGTAACCCCCACTTTACAAGAGTGGTGCGCTACCAATTGCGCCAGGCCGGCATGAGGCGATTGACGCCTTGACTAATCATTCTAAATGACGAACCCGTGCTGTGCCGCCATCGAAGCGGGGCGACTACCCTGCCGGTGCCGGCTCGGGGGTCGGCGTCGAGGTGGAGTAGGTCGCGCCAGCCGCCTGTAGCACGAAGGCCGCGAACTCCCTCGGGTCGTCGAGTGCGCCGACGTACTGCTTTCCGTTGACGAGCACGGTGGGTGTGCCGGTGATGGCCTCGACCTCGGTGTTCGGCAACGGACCGGACAGAGCCCGGTCGGTGGATGCGATGACCCACGATTTGAAGGTCGTATCGTCAATGCACGCGTTAATCTGCGACACCCGGTCGCTCACGCCGGCGTCCTTCACGAGGCCCTTGATGGCCGCGTCGTCGTGACCGGCAGTGCCCTCCTTGGGCTGTTCCTGGAACAGGATGGCGTTGAAGTCGTAGAAGTTTGCGGGGGAGTAATTGGCCACACATGCAGCGGCGTTCGCAGCCCGAAGCGAGTATTTCGTGCCGGAGGACTTGTGGGTCAGGATCGAAACCGGGTGGATCTCCACGGTCGCGGCACCCGACGTGACCCACTGGCTGATCTGGTCACTGTTGGCGGCATCGAACTCGCTGCAGAACGGACAGAGGTAGTCGGCGTAGACGCGAATGTCGGCGACCGTGCCGGTCGCATCCGGCTTGGACGGTATCGGCTTGGCCTCGGGCTGGAGTGCAGAGGTCGTGACCGGGGTCATCCCCTCGGAGATCAGCACGCCGTCACTGGCCATGTTCGCCGGACCGGGGCCGACCGGGGGAATCGAGTTGATGATGACCACGGCGATGACCGCGGCAATGGCGACGCCGGCGACGGCGATTCCGCTGCGCAGGGCGACCCGGTAACGGCGGTCCTTCTTCTTCTGCTCCTCGCGGATCCGCTTGGCCTTGGTGCGCACCGCGTCACGTCGCTGATTCTTTGAGGGACGGCTGTCGCCCGATCCGCCAATAGTCATGAATGCTCGCTCCGAGTAGTTAGTGCAGAGGCAAGCCATTTGCGAATGCCTCCCAAATAGTAGGTCCCCTTTCTGGGAAACGTCCAGACGGGGCCTGTGGGCGGGCTCCGCCGCAGAATTCCCGCCGTCGCAGCGATCCCCCGACATGACATACTTAGAAAGTTGACCTGACGCACATGACGCGTGTCAGGCGTAATAACCCATCACAACGGATCGTCCGGCACGTACCTGCCGGTGAAGGAGTAATCAACCATGGCTTCAGTCACGTTCGACAAGGCGACCCGCCTGTATCCGGGTTCCTCTATTCCCGCCGTTGACAAGCTCGACCTGTCGGTTGCCGACGGCGAGTTTCTCGTACTGGTCGGCCCGTCCGGCTGCGGCAAGTCCACGTCCCTGCGCATGCTCGCCGGCCTTGAAGAAGTCAACGACGGCAACATCTTCATCGGTGAGCGCAACGTGACGGATGTCCCGCCAAAAGACCGCGACATCGCCATGGTCTTCCAGAACTACGCTCTGTATCCCCACATGACGGTTGCCGAGAACATGGGCTTCGCGCTCAAGATCGCCGGCGTCAACAAGGATGAGCGCGCCGCCCGCGTTCTCGAGGCCGCCAAGCTGCTCGACCTCGAGCCGTACCTGAGCCGCAAGCCGAAAGCACTCTCCGGTGGCCAGCGTCAGCGCGTCGCCATGGGCCGTGCCATCGTGCGTCAGCCCCAGGTGTTCCTGATGGACGAGCCTCTGTCGAACCTCGACGCCAAGCTGCGCGTGCAGACCCGCACCCAGATCGCTTCGCTCCAGCGCCGCCTCGGCGTCACGACGGTCTACGTGACCCACGACCAGACCGAAGCCCTCACCATGGGCGATCGCATCGCGGTCCTCAAGGATGGCGTGCTCCAGCAGGTCGGCACGCCTCGCGACCTGTATTCGAAGCCGAACAACGTCTTCGTTGCCGGCTTCATCGGCAGCCCGGCCATGAACCTGTTCCTGGCCGACACCGTCGACGGTGGCGTCAAATTCGGCACCGCAACGATCCCCGTGCCCCGCGAGACCCTGGCCGGCTCCACCGGCAATAAGGTCACGATCGGCGTTCGCCCCGAGGACATCCACCTGTCCACCACGCATGGCGAGGGCCTCGAAGTTGCCGTCGACCTGGTCGAGGAGCTCGGCGCCGACGGTTACCTCTACGGCCACTCCACGGTCGAGGGCAAGCGCACCGATATCGTCGCTCGCGTCGATGGCCGTTCTCACTCGTCCGCCGGCGACACCGTTTACCTCACCCCGACGCCGCACCACATGCACGTTTTCGACGCCGAGACCGGCCTGCGCCTCGGTGGAGCAGTCGCCGACTAGGCACCCGCTCGTCAACGAACGGCCGGACGGAGCATGCTCCGTTCGGCCGTTTTGTCGTTCCCCGACTGCGGAGCACACCGGTAAACTCGACGGATGAGCGGTTCACTCAACATCACATCGGCCACTGCCGATCCAGCCCTACTTGACCTTCCCTGGAACCTCCCGCTGGATGCCTGGCCGAACGAGAACATCGCAGCCCTGCCCAAAGGCATCTCCCGCCACCTTGTGCGCTTCGCTCATTTGAGCGGTCGTGTCGTCGCCATCAAGGAGACCACCAGCGAGATGGCCAAGCGCGAGTACGAGATGCTCCGTACCCTGCAGGGCCTGGAAATTCCCTGCGTCGAGCCGCTCGCCGTGATCACGAACCGCACCGATGACGACGCCGAGCCGCTGAATTCGGTGCTCGTCACCCGGCACCTCAAGTTCTCGCTCCCCTACCGCGCGCTCTACTCGCAGACCCTGCGGCCCGACACCGCCACCCGGCTGGTCGACGCCCTGGCCCTGCTGCTGGTACGCGTGCACATGGCCGGCCTCTTCTGGGGTGATGTGTCGCTGTCCAACACCCTCTTCCGCCGTGACGCCGGCGCGTTCGCCGCCTACCTGGTCGACGCCGAGACCGGGCAGCTATATCCAGGCGGGCTCTCCAACGGCCAGCGCGAGAACGACCTGGAGATCGCGCGCGTCAACATCGCCGGTGAGCTCATGGACCTCGAGGCCGGCGGTCGAGCGGCCGACGAGCTGGATCCCATCCGGGTCAGCAATGGGATCGTGGCCGCCTACCGGCTGCTCTGGAAAGAGCTCACCGGGTCGGAATCCTTCTCCAGCTCCGAACGCTGGCGCATCACGGAACGCGTCGAACGCCTCAACGACCTCGGGTTCGACATCGAGGAACTGGCCATCAAGACGGACAACACGGGTACGACCGTGCGCATCCAGCCGAAGGTCGTCGACGCCGGCCACCACCAGCGGCGCCTGCTGCGGCTGACCGGGCTCGACGCCGAGGAGAACCAGGCCCGGCGCTTGCTCAACGACCTCGACTCCTACCGGGTCTCCTACGGCGACCCGGAGGCCGACGAGGAGATGCTGGCGCACGAGTGGCTGGTGCGCGTCTTCGAACCCGTCATCCGGGCCATTCCCCGCGATCTCAAGGGCAAGCTGGAACCGGCCGAGGTCTTCCACCAGCTGCTCGACCACCGCTGGTTCATGGCCCAGAACCAGTCCAGGGACATCCCGCTGGCCGAAGCCGTCACCTCCTACGTCAAGGACGTGCTCCGGCACCGCCGCGACGAGGCCACCGTGATCGAGCCGGCCACCGGCGAGATCACGATCCCGATCGACGTGACCGACGATGAGACCGCCGCACTGGCGGACGCGGCCGAGTCGGCCGCCGACGACGCGGCCGACTGGCGCCTCAAGGTCTGATCCGGCCGGCGCTCCGCCGGGTCCGTGTACCCAGCCGAACCGTGACAAAAGGCCGCCAATTGTGGGATTAAGGGGCTTTTCTCGCGGTTCGGCCTGCCTGGCGGGCGCCCGGCCGGCGGGTCGGGTTAAGAGGCTGCGGAGGCGGCTGCCGCCGTCGTCGCGGCGGCTGCCTGCTTCGCGACCTTGGCGGCCTTGGCAGCCGCGCGCAGTCGGGAGACCTCGTATAGTGTCACGCCGGCCGCAATCCCCGCGTTGAGGGATTCGGTCGAGGCGCTGATCGGGATCGACACAATCGCGTCGCAGGTCTCGGTGACGAGGCGGGACAGCCCCTTGCCCTCGCTGCCGACCACGATCACGATGGGGCGCTCGGCGAAACCGATGCCGAGCTCGGGCAGCTGGGTGTCGCCATCACCGGCGAGGCCGATGACGAGCACGCCGCGCTCCTTGAGCGCCTTGAGCGACTGGGTCAGGTTGGTGGCCATGGCGACGGGAAGTCGGGCAGCGGCGCCGGCCGACGTCTTCCACGCCGACGCGGTCACGCCGACGGACCGACGCTGCGGCACGATCACGCCATGTCCGCCGAACGCGGCCGTCGAGCGGATGATGGCGCCGAGGTTGCGGGGGTCGGTGATGCCGTCGAGGGCGACGAAGAGCGGCTTGTGGCCGCGGCTGATCGTCAGTTCCAGCAGCTCGAGGGGCTGGGCGTACTCGTAGGACGGCACCTTGAGCGCGAGACCCTGGTGCACCGAGTCCCGGCCGGCCAGGCGGTCGAGCTCCGGGCGCATGACCTCGAGGACGGGGATGCCGCGGGTCGTCGTGAGGGTGAGGACCTCCTTCACCCGTTCATCCATTTCGATGCGCGTGGCGATGTACAGGGCCGTGGCGGGGATCTTCGCCCGCAGCGCTTCCAGCACGGAGTTGCGCCCGGTCACAACCTCATGCTCGTCGATCTGCTTGGCCCGGCGGGTGGACGCTCCGCCGCCGCCGGTGTTGCCGGTGGTGGCGCTGCGCGGCGCGCTCTTGGGACCCGCGGAACCGCGGCTGCGGCCGCCGCCGGCCGCGACGAAGCGGTCCTGGGCGAGCTTGCGTTTGCCGGCGGGGTGGTAGGGGCGGTCTTCCGCTTTGGGCGTGGGCTTCTTGCCCTCGAGCGCCTGGCGTCCCTGGCCGCCGGAACCGACCTGTGGTCCCCGGCTGCCCTTGCGCACGGCCCCGGTGCGGGACTTACGGTCTGTGTTCTTCATCAGTCAAAACTCCAATGGGCACCCGAGGGGGTGTCTTCGATGGTAATTCCGGCGGCGACGAGCTCGTCCCGGATACGGTCTGCGGCCGCATAGTCACGGCCCTGCCTTGCGATTTCGCGATCGTCGAGCAGGCGCTCGACGAGGGCGGTGAGTGCGATCATGGCCGGTTCGTCCGTGGCCACGGACCAGCCCGGTGAGAGCGGGTTGATTCCGAGAACCTCACTCATGGCGAGCACGTGACCACGCGCGGCGGCGGCCGCGTGCAGATCTTCGGCGTCCAGCGCCGCGTTGCCGGTACGCACGGTGTCGTGCAACACGGCCAGAGCCTGAGGCACCGCCAGGTCGTCGTCCATGGCGGACGCAAATTCGTCCGGGACGATCTCGACGCCGGATCCGGCGAAGCGGGTATCCGCCAGGCGGCGGTCGGCGCGGTCGAGGAAGCTCTCGATTCTTTCGAGGGCCGCTTCGGCCTCCACGAGGGAACCCTCGTGGTAGTCGATGGTGGAACGGTAGTGGGCCGCCCCCAGGTAGTAGCGCACGACGATGGCGCGCGCCTGGTCGAGCAGCTCCGCCGCGAAGACCGAGTTGCCCAGCGACTTGGACATCTTCTGCCCATTCACGTTGACGAGACCGTTGTGCACCCAGTAGCTCGCGAAGCCGTCGCCGGCGGCGGCGGACTGGGCCAGCTCGTTCTCATGGTGCGGGAAGCGCAGGTCGAGCCCGCCGCCGTGGATGTCGAAGTGGGAGCCGAGGTAGCGGGACGCCATGGCCGAGCACTCGATGTGCCAGCCGGGACGGCCGGCTCCCCACGGGGACGGCCAGGAGGCGGACTCTGGTTCGTCGACTTTGCGACCCTTCCACAGGGCGAAGTCGCGTGGGTCATTCTTGCCACGCGGGTCGGCATCCGCTGCCGGTTCCATGTCGCCGCGCCGCTGGCGGGTGAGGTCACCATAGTCGGGCCAGCTCGCCGTGTCGAAGTAGACGTCGCTGGAGGCGTCATCGGCCGGGTAGGCGTGCCCGAGTTGGATCAGGCGGGTGATCAGGTCTTGCATCTGCTGGATGCTGGCGGTCGCCCTGGGTTCGTAGCTGGGGGCGAGGATGCCCAGCCGCTGGTATCCGGCGGTGAACTCCAGCTCGTAGCGATAGGCGAGCGCCCACCACTGCTCGGTGCCCCCGACCGCGTGGGCCAGAATTTTGTCGTCGATGTCGGTGACGTTGCGCACGAAGGTGACATCGAAGCCGCGGTAGGTGAGCCAGCGGCGCAGCTGGTCGTAGACGAGGGCGCTGCGCAGGTGGCCGATGTGGGGCGAGGACTGCACGGTGGGTCCACAAACGTAAATACCCACCGCGCCGGGCGTGAGGGGTATGAAGTCGCGGAGGGCCTGGGCCCTGGAATCGTAGAGTCGCATGGTCACGCTTCCCAGCTTAGGTCAGGGTCTGCCGGGGGTTCGGGGAGAATGAGCGCCGTCGCGATGGCGGCGAGGCCCTCGCCGCGGCCAGTGAAGCCCAGGGCATCCGTCGTGGTCGCCGACACGGCGACCGGCGCCTTCAGCAGCGATCCGAGCAGCGCCTCCGCCTCGGCCCGGCGCGTGTTGAGTTTGGGCCGGTTGCCGATGATCTGCACCGTGACGTTGCCGACCCGGAACCCGGCGGCCGCCAGCAGGCGCAGGGTCTCGCCGAGGAACACGTCGCCATGGGCGCCGACGAGGCGCGGATCGGATGTGCCGAAGACACCACCGATATCGCCCAACCCGGCGGCGCAGAGCAGGGCGTCGCAGATGGCGTGCACGGCGGCATCGCCATCGCTGTGCCCGGACAGTCCGCGCTCCCCCGGCCAGTGCAGGCCGGCGAGCCACAGTTCGGAGTCGTCGTCGAAGGCGTGCACATCGAGCCCGGTGCCCACGCGGGGCGCGGTGTCGGTGCGGGGCGCGGACTGGGCCGGCACGCGCGCGCCGAGCAGGGCCTCGGCCCGGCCCAGGTCCCACAGGGTTGTGATCTTGAAGGCGAGCGGGTCCCCGGCGATCACGCTGACCGGGTAGCCGGCGGCGGCCACCACGCCCGCGTCATCGGTCGCCGCGAGCGACGAGCCGGCGGATGCCGCGGCGGCCGCGGCGGTGAGCATCTCCCTCGGGAAGCCCTGCGGGGTCTGCACGGCCGAGAGTGCGGCGCGGTCCACCGTGCCCAGGATCTCGCCGGCAGCGGAGATTTTCTTGATGGTGTCGACCACGGCCAGGCCGGGAACGATGCCGTGACCGGTTGACTGCACCGCGTCGACGACGGCGTCGCAGAGCGCGGCGGGCGTGAGGGCACGCGCGGCGTCGTGCACCAGGACGGTGCGCACGCCGGGGTGCAGCGCGGCCAGGCCGCGGTTCACCGATTCCTGTCGGGTGGCGCCGCCGGCCACCACGTCGACGGATGCTGCCCCGCCCGCCCTCGAGGCGACCCGGCGGGCGTGAGCCAGGTGGGTGGCGGGCGCGACGACGATGACCTGCACCGGATCCCGCATCCCGAACACAGAGGCAAGCGCGCGTTCGAGCAGCGTGCGTCCGGCCAGCGAGACGAACGCCTTCGGCTCGGCGTGCCCGAGCCGGCTGCCACTCCCGGCGGCGACGACGATGACTGCGACCTGGGGCGCAGGGGTTTCAGTCATATCTGGACGCTATCTGGTGAGGTCGACGACGAACGCGAGACGGTGAGTACGAGGTGGTGCGGGAGGTACTGCGGCAAAAGACCGCGTCGGTGCGGGCGTCGGAAGCACGAAATGCGAAAGGCGGCACCTCGCGGCGCCGCCCTCCATCGAAAGCAAGTCTGGTTACGTGGGTTCTGATTCTGCCGGTTCCGGCTATGCCGGTTAGGACGCCAGGACCTCGTCGAGGACCGTGGAGGCCTTCTCTTCGTCGGTCTTCTCCGCCAGGGCCAGCTCTGAAATAAGAATCTGACGGGCCTTGGCCAGCATCCGCTTCTCGCCGGCGGACAGGCCCCGGTCCTGGTCGCGGCGCCACAGGTCACGAACGACCTCCGACACCTTGATGACGTCGCCGGATGCGAGCTTTTCCAGGTTGGCCTTGTACCGGCGGGACCAGTTGGTGGGCTCTTCGGTGAAGGGAGCGCGCAGCACCTCGAACACCTTGTCGAGACCCTCTTGGCCGATCACGTCGCGAACGCCGACCAGGTCGACGTTCTCGGCGGGAACCTCAATGGTCAGATCGCCCTGGGTGACATTCAGCTTCAGGTACAGTTTCTCTTCACCCTTGACCTTGCGCGTCTTCACCTCGGTGATCGTCGCAGCACCATGGTGGGGATAAACGACAGTTTCGCCAACCTCAAACAGCATATGTGTATCCCTTCAGCAACGTCGAGGATACCACAGCCGCCAGTGGTAAGGTGCGCCGCGCCCGGGCGCGCGCGGCTCAGCCCGACGGGAGCCGGTAGGCTGAAGGGGAAAGCTAAATTTGCAGCGTTTGGCCGTCAGGCGGAACGGTAAACTGTTGGAGGCGTTGTGAAAGCTCGTATCATCGTGTCCGTCGTTGTGGCGACCGGCATCCTTCTGGGGACCAGCGGTTGCAATCTCCTGGCACCGCAGTCGACGACCGCGAAATACGACGCGAGCGACGGAGTCAGCGGCAATGTCGGCGACCTCGCCATCCGCAACGCCATGCTTCTGTCGGACGACGGCAACATCGCCAACCTCGTGGTCACCGTCGTCAACTTGGGCGATTCGGCACACAACCTGAACGTGCAATACGACGACGGCACCGAGAAGTTCACCCAGGAGGTGAACGTGGACGCGAACTCCAGCGTCACGTTCGGCACACCGGATGCCCCGACCGTCACCGTCGCGGCCGACGTCGCGCCGGGATCGCTGTTCCCCGTCTTCTTCCAGTACGGCAACGAGACCGGCGTCGAAGTTCTCGTCCCGGTGCTCGACGGCTCGCTCGAGGAGTACTCGACGCTGCTGCCGACCTCCGCCCCGTAGGGCGAGGCCGACCGGCCGCTCCGGATCGCGGCACGCATTCCCGCGCGGGCGCCCTCCGTCGCCCCCGGCCTCAGGCGTCGAAGCGGTAGCCCAGGCCGCGCACGGTGACCAGCATGGTCGGATCCGAGGGGGCGGCTTCGATCCGCGACCGGATCCGCTTGATGTGCACGTCCAGGGTCTTGGTATCCCCGAAGTAGTCGCTGCCCCAGACCCGGTCGATCAGCTGACCTCGAGTGAGCACCCGGCCGGCATTGCGGAGCAGGAACTCCAGCAGCTCGAATTCTTTCAGCGGCAGGTTCACGATCTCGCCGGACACTGTCACGGTGTGCCGCTCGGTGTCCATCCGCACTGTGCCCGCCGACAGCAGGCTCAGGTCCTCCCCGACCTCGTCGGTGCGGCGCCGGGAAACGGCACGGATGCGGGCGAGCAGTTCCCGGGTCGAATACGGCTTGGTGACGTAGTCGTCGGCGCCGAGCTCGAGCCCGACCACGATGTCCACCTCGGAGTCCTTGGCGGTCAGCATGATGATCGGCACTGACGACCGCGTGCGGATCTCCCGACACACCTCCGTGCCTGGGATGCCGGGGAGCATGAGGTCGAGCAGAATCAGGTCTGCACCGGTGCGGTCGAACTCGCTGATGGCGCTCGGACCGTCTTCGGCGACGGTGACCTCGTACCCCTCCCGCTCGAGCAGGAAGCTCAGCGGTTCACTGAGCGCGCTCTCGTCTTCGACTAGAAGGATGTGGGTCATGGGGTGTCTCCTATCGCCGCCGAAGCGGGGTGCGGCGCCTCCGGGAGGCGGATGGTGAAGGTCGAACCGCTGCCCGGCTGCGACCAGACGCGGATGTCGCCGCCGTGGATCTGAACGATGTGCTTGACGATCGCGAGGCCGAGCCCCGTACCGCCGGTGTGCCGCGAGCGGGCCTGGTCGACCCGGAAGAAGCGTTCGAAGATCCGATCAAGATCGGCTTCCTCGATGCCCACGCCCTGGTCGGTGACGCTGATCTCGACGACTCCGGCGTTCTTGCGCACCCCGACCCCGACGCGGGAACCCTCTGCTGAGTAGTTCACTGCATTGGCCACGAGATTGTGCACGGCCATCACAAGGAGCCGCTCGTCGCCGCTCACCTCAGCCCCCGATTTCTTGCCGAGGGCGATCGTGATCCGGTCCGCCTCCGCGGTTACCCGGCTCTGGTCCACCGCCGTGGCCACGATGACGTCGACGTTGACGATCTCGGGCTCGGTCAGGGAATCCTGCGCCTGTAGGCGGGACAATTCGATGATCTCCTGGGTCAGGCGGCTGAGGCGACCGGACTCAGTGGTGAGGCGGTTCGCGAAGCGGCGCACCTGCACCGGCTCGTCCGCCGCCTGGGTGAGCGCCTCGGCCAGCAGCCCCACGGCGGCGATGGGCGTCTTCAACTCATGGCTGATGTTGGCGACGAAGTCTCGGCGCACCTCGTCGAGCCGGAAGGCCTCGGTGCGGTCCTCCGCCAGCACCAGAACGTACCGTGTTCCCAGCCGGGCCAACCGCACCCGCACCCGCATGCTGGCATCACCGAAGGGCCCGCGGGAGAGGACCAGATGGTCCGAGATCGGCTCGCCGGAACGGCGCACCTGGCTGATCAGGTTCAGGAGCTCGGAGTGCACCAGCTGCCGGTTCCAGACCAGTCCCATCGACACCGCGGCCTGGGATGCCTTGATCACGTTGTTGGACGGGTCGACGACGGCACCGGCCGTCTCCAGTGCGTCGAGCACCTGGTCGATTCCGTCGGGGACGGCCGGGTTGACGACCTCGGCGGCGCGCCGACCGTGACGCTCGGCCACGTGCAGCAGCGTCATGAAACCGGCCCCGACAGTCAGGCCGAGGGCCAGCGCCAGAAGCACAAGCCCTGTCGATTCCATTCATCCAGAATACTGACGTTTATTCCGGGTGGGTGACAGGGCCGTCCCGGCGCGCAGGCTACTTTAGGTAGAGTTCAAGACCACGGCACCTGCCGTTAACCTCCCTCCCCCATGATTCGGTGGGGCCAGGTGGGTCTCACGCGTCTGCGTGTTACGCGCGCCCAGGAAGGACCACACACCATGCGTGAAGTATTCCAGCAGGAACTCGCCGAAGTGCAGGATCGCCTTGTCGAGATCTCCCGACTCGTGGCGATCTCCATCGACAAGGCGACGCGCGCCTTCAACGAGTCCGATGTCGGTCTGGCGGAAGAAGCGATTTCCGAAGACGAGAAGATCGACGAGCTGACCATCGAACTCGATGAGCTGGCCATCACGATCCTGGCCCGCCAGCAGCCGGTCGCACGCGACCTGCGCATCGTCGTCAGCGCCCTGCGCATCAGCGCGTCACTCGAACGGATGGGCGATCTGTCCACGCACATCGCCCAGCTGGCCCGTTACCGGTTCCCCGACAAGGTCGTGCCGAAAAGCCTGCGCGCCACCTTCGCCGAGATGGGCACGCTCGTCACGGCAATCGCGCACATGCTCACCGCGCTTCTGACCAATGAGGACATGAAGCTGGCCGAAACCATCCGCAACGAAGACGACAAGGTCGACGCGCTGCACCTCAGCGTGTTCGACGCCGTGCTCGGGGCGACCTGGAAGGGCCAGGCGGCCGACACGGTCGACTCCACCCTCGCCAGCCGCTACCATGAGCGCTTCGCCGACCACGCGGTCTCGATCGCGAAGAAGGTGCAGTACCTCGGCACCGGCGCCTGGCAGCAGAACACGAACGCCTAGAGTCCAGGCGCTCCGGCGTCACCAGGAACGAGAAAGCCCCGGAAGCAGTCGCTTCCGGGGCTTTCTCGTTCCTGGTGGGTTGGACGCTACTTCTTGTTTCCCTGGGCCGCGACGGCGGCAGCACCGGCGGCGGCAGCCTCGGGGTCAAGGTAGCGGCCGGGGCCGAGCGGCATCATGTCCGCGCCGAGGCGGTAGACCAGCGGGATGCCGGTGGGGATGTTCAGCTCGGCGATGTCCGCGTCGCTGATGCCATCGAGGTGCTTGACCAGCGCGCGCAGCGAGTTGCCATGGGCGGTGACGAGAACCGTCTTGCCCGCACGCAGGTCGGGGGTGATGTCGGATTCCCAGTAGGGCAGCATCCGGTCGACGACGTCGCTGAGGCACTCGGTGCGGGGCAGGTCGTCGCCGAGCGCCGCGTAACGCGGGTCGTGCGCCTGAGACCAGCGGGAATCGTCGGCCAGCACGGGCGGCGGAACGTCGAAGGAGCGGCGCCACAGCTGGAATTGCTCGGGCCCGAACTTTGCGAGGGTCTCCGCCTTGTCGAGGCCCTGCAGGGCGCCGTAGTGGCGCTCGTTGAGCCGCCAGGAGCGCTTGACGTCGATCCACAGCCGGTCAACTTCTTCCAGAGCGATATTCGCGGTCTGGATGGCGCGGGTAAGTAATGAGGTGTGCAGGATGTCGGGCAGCAGGCCCGACTCGGCGAGAAGCTCGCCGGCGCGCTTGGCTTCGCCCGCGCCCTGCTCGCTCAGCCTGACATCCACCCAGCCGGTGAAAAGGTTTTCCTGGTTCCATAGGCTTTGGCCGTGACGGAGAAGGATGAGATTGTATGCATCTGACATGAGTCCAACTCTACCGACGTGGCGAGCGCGCCGGGGCTGGGTCGGCGGCCCGGGTCAGTGGCCGGGGTCAGTGACCGGCGTCAGTGGCCGGGCGTGCGGATGCCGAGCCGGGGCAGGCGCGGGATATCGGCCACCGAGCCCGCCGACTGAGGCACGATGACCTCCTGCGCGGCCGCGACGAGGATGTCCTGGGAGGCTACGTAAAGGGTGACCGTGGCGGGAACGGTGCGCTTCACCGTGGCGAGCGCGATCGGGCCCAGCTCGTAATGGATGGCGCTGGAGGTGATCCGGCCGATCCCGCGGTGCTCGGTGGTTCCGTCGGCCAGCTGCTTCACGGCCTGCACTTCGTCCCCGTGCACGGGGAGCACCGCGTCGGAGCCGTCCAGGTGCAGCAGCACCAGGCGGCGGGGCGGATGCCCGAGGTTGTGTACCTTGGCCACGGTCTCCTGGCCGCGGTAGCAGCCCTTGTTCAGGTGCACGGCGCTGCGCAGCCAGTCGAGTTCGTGCGGCAGGCTCTTCTCGTCGACCTCCGTGGCCCGGCGCGGGCGCCACGCCGCGATCCGGAGGGCCTCGACGGCGAGAAGGCCGGCCGCGGCGACCCCTCCGTTCCGCACGGCGTCGCGCAGAGCCGGCAGGGACGCGCGGGGGACGAGGGTCTCGGTCCAGTGCCACGCGGCGGCCGGGTGCGCCGGTCCAGGCGCGTACTGGTATCCGCCCGCGGAGACCTGGGTCCAGGGGTCGTGCCACACCAGAGGCACTCCGCTCGGCGCGGCCGGTGTGAGCGGCAACACCGACGGGTCACCCATCGACCCGATCACGGCGTAGGCGAGAGTGTGGTCGACGACCTGCACCCGCAGTGTGAAGCGCATCGTGTCGAGCCACGCGTGCAACCCGGGCAGTTGGGCTGCCTCGACCAGCAGCCAGGTCTCCACCCCGTCGTCGATGACCGCCATGGCGTATTCGACGTGGCCGTTCGGGTCGAGCAGGAGCGTCTCGGTGGACTCCCCCGGCGCCAGGCGGCGCAGCTCCTGGCTGGAGATGGAGTTGAGCCAGGTCAACCGGTCCGGTCCGGCGACGCTCAGCACGCCGTGGTGGGACAGGTCGACGACGGCTCCGCCGGCGAGGAGCCGGCGCTGCTCCGTGAGAGGTCCGCCGTAGTGCGCGGCCACGCCGGCGTCGATGCCCTCGGCCTGCACCGCGCCGTCGAGTTCGAGCAGCGGGGATCTGAGCGGCGAGGACGGGAGAAAGGACGGGAGAGGGGACACGGGTGCATCGGTCATGGGAACTCTTTCCAACGGACGGTTCGGCGCCGGGGCGCCGGGATGTGACGCGCAGGGATGCCCGGTTTATTCGACGCGCTTGAGGCGGCCGGACGCGTGGGTGCGCAGGCTCTGACCTAAGGCGGCCATGTCCCAGGCCCAGAGCAGATGGCCGTCGACCAGACCATAGAGCCTCGTCGCCGCCGAGTAGGGTTTGGCACCCTGGGTGCGCATCACGGCATCCGTCGCCAGGTCGATGCGCGGACCCTTGACCTGGCCGAGGTAGATTTCCGCGACTCCGCCGGGGTGCACGATGGTCACGTCGATATCGAAGCCGTTGTCGGCGTTGCGGAGGGTTTCGACCGCCGCAGCGGTGACGAACGGATGCTCACCCACGGCCGGCAGCAGACCCGGACCGGGATCGCCGAGCCCTTGGGCACGGCTTAGCCGCCAGTACCCGGTTTCCGTCATCAGCGGCGTCGACTCACCGCCGTCGGAGTCGGGCGTCGGCTCGAGCCAGGTGTAGGAGCTGTAATTCAGGTGCGGCAGGCCGTCGTGGCTGAAGCTCAACCGGTGACCGAACTCCCGGCTGACGGACTCTTCGCCGATCTGATAGTCGATGATTCCCGAACCTTCCCACACCCCGAGGAGCCACGACAGCGGCACCAGTTCGGAGGGGAGCTGAGGGGGCAGCTCAAACATCGAGGGCTACCGCTGCCCCCGGTACAGCTTGAACAGAACCAAGCCGGACACCCAGGCGATCGACAGGCTCGCCAGCGCGAGCAGCCCCAGGAAGAAGATTTCGATAGCGAGGATAGACATACGTCTTACTCTAGCCCGCTCGCGCGCGATAACCCCTCGGCACGCCTCAGCAGAACCACACGAGCACGGGCTGACTCAGATCAGAGTCAGAGGAGCCCGGCGAGAGCGAAGATTCCGGTGGCGGCGGCGAGCACGGCCACGGCACCGACCAGGCTGGTCGTCACCCGGTCCACGTAACCTTCCTTGCGTCCGGTCGCGAGCTGTACGCTCAGGGTTCCGATCGTGCAGCCGGCGAAGGAGAGGCTCATCCAGATCAGATGCTGGCCGGGCAGGGACAGCCATCCGGCCAGCACGGCGCACGCGAACGCGAACAACCACACCACGACGACGCTCTTCCACTGCCAGCTCACCCTCTCATTCTGCCCTGCCCGGGACCCTTTCCGCGGCACGCTAGGATGGGGCGCACAATCCTTGGAGGGTGAGTGTGGCCCAGTTGTTGATCCTGACCTCGGCGGTCAACAGTGACGTTCTTCCCGCCCTCGCCCTGCTGTCACACGGCACGCGCACCATCCCTGCCCAGCCGGACCAGCTCGTGACGGCGCCCGACGCCGACCTCATGCTCGTCGATGCCCGCTCCAATCTGATGGCGGCCAAGTCGCTCTGCCAGATTCTGCGCACCACGGGAAACACCGTTCCGCTGCTGCTCGTGATCACGGAGGGCGGCCTGGCCGCGGTGAGCCCGGACTGGGGCGTCGACGACGTCATCCTCGAGACGGCTGGGCCGGCCGAGGTGGATGCGCGCATCCGCCTCGCCGTCGGGCGCGTGCCCCGCACGGAGGAATCCGCCACCATCCGCGCCGCCGGGGTCATCATCGACGAGGCCAGCTATTCCGCCAAGGTGCACGGCCGGCCGCTGGACCTCACCTACAAGGAATTCGAGCTCCTGCGCTTTCTCACCGCGAATCCGTCGCGGGTCTTCACCCGGGAACAGCTACTCAGCGAGGTCTGGGGCTACGACTACTTCGGCGGCACCCGCACGGTGGACGTGCACGTGCGGCGACTGCGGGCCAAGCTCGGCGACCAGGAATCCCTGATCGGCACCGTGCGCAACGTGGGCTACCGCTTCAATGTGCAGGAACAGGACGGCACCCGTGGCATTCATCCGGTTTGCGCCTGATCTGACGGATGCCGCCTTCGCGGCCGAGTTCCACCGGGTCAGCGCCACCGCTACCCAGGGCGACGGCTACGCGCCGTTCAACGAACAGTCCCTTTTCGACGTGGCCGCGGGGCACCGCGCCCCGTTCCTGGTCGTGGAGAAGGACGGGAACGTCGTCGTGGGTGCGGGCATCCTCGGCGCCGGCGAACTCGACCTCGTCGTCGACCCGGCCCGACGCCGGCACGGGTACGGCGCGGCCGCCCTGGCCGAAATCCTGGCCGACGCGCCCGGGGAGCTGACGATCTGGTCGCACGGCGACCACCCCGCTGCCCGTGCGCTCGCCGATCGGTTCGCTTTCACGGCCGAGCGCACCCTGCTGCAGCTGCGGCTGGACCTGTCGAAGGAGACAGCCGGCAGCGCGCCGGCCGAGCCCGGAGCCCCTGCCCGCACCGGCATCCGTGCCGCCGTCCAGATCGACGCGTTCCGGCCCGGGCCGGACGACGCGGAATGGGTGGCGCTGAACGCGCTGGTGTTCGCCGCGCACCCGGAGCAGGGGGCTCTGACCGCGAGCGATCTGGCCGCCCGCTGTGCCGAACCGTGGTTCTCGGCCGGTGATTTCCTGGTGGCCCGCGACGCCGGCACTGACACCGGTCGGATGGTCGGCTACAACTGGTTGAAGATCGAGTCGGGCTCCCCGGTGGGCGAGATCTACGTCGTCGGCGTGCACCCGGATGCCGCCGGTCGCGGCGTCGGCCGCCGCCTCATGTTGGCCGGGCTCGACCGCCTCCGCAAACGCGGGTGCCGTACCGCGGACCTGTATGTGGAGGCCGACAGCGCCGCCGCGGTGGCCCTGTATCGTTCGCTCGGGTTCACCGAGCGAACGATCGATGTGCAGTACCGCCGCAGCCCGCGTTGACCAGTGTTCATCCAAGATCGTCGCATTCGCGCGGTCCGCAGTGTCAAGATGGTTGAATGGACGGCGATAACATTCAGACCGACTCGGGCCTGGGCAGCGACTTTGACGATGATTTCGATCCCCTGATCGGCGTGAACGATCCGGCGCTCCTCACCGAGCGCTACCTCGACCGGGAACTGAGCTGGCTGGCCTTCAACCAGCGGGTGCTCGAGCTCGCGGAGGACCCCGATCTCCCGGCTCTGGAACGGGCGAACTTCCTGGCCATCTTCGCCAGCAACCTCGACGAATTCTTCATGGTGCGGGTCGCCGGCCTGAAGCGCCGCATCCTCACCGGGCTGGCCGTGCCGACCAACATCGGGCGCGCCCCGCAGGACGCCCTCTCCGACATCTCCACCACGGCCCACGTTCTGCAGGCCCGGCACGCCCACGCCTTCCAGGACCTCGTCAGCCCGGCCCTCGCCGAAGCCGGAATCGACATCGTCAACTGGGACACCCTGGACGACGCCGACCGCCGTTCCCTGCGCGACTACTTCTCGAACCAGATCTTCCCGGTGCTGATGCCCCTCGCGGTCGACCCGGTGCATCCATTCCCCTACATCTCCGGGCTCTCGCTGAACCTCGCGGTCCGGGTTCGCAATTCCAAAACCGGCAAGCAGGAGTTCGCCCGGCTCAAGGTGCCCACCATGCTCCCCCGCTTCGTGCGCGTGGACCGACGCGAGAAGGCAGACAGCGTACGCTTCATCACGCTCGAGGACCTGATCGCGAACCATCTCGGAGACCTGTTCCCGGGCATGGACATCCTCGAGCACCACGTCTTCCGGGTCACCCGCAACGAAGACGTCGAGATCGAAGAGGACGAGACCGAGAATCTGATCAAGGCCCTCGAGAAGGAGCTGCTGCGCCGCCGGTTCGGCCCGCCCATCCGTCTCGAGATCACCGAAGACATGGACGAGGTCACCCTCGGCCTGCTCGTGCGCGAGCTGGACGTCACCGATCAGGAGGTGTACCGCCTGCCGGCCCCGCTCGACCTGGGCGGCCTGTTCGACCTGCGGATCGACCGCCCGGACCTGCGCTATGTGAAGCACGTGCCGACGACGGCCGTTCAGCTGCTCGCCCCGGAACCGAACGCGGAACCGGACATCTTCAGCGCCATCTCGCGCCGGGACATCCTGCTGCACCACCCGTACGAGTCGTTCGCGACCAGCGTGCAAGCGTTCCTCGAGCAGGCCGCGGCCGACCCGGACGTGCTCGCCATCAAGCAGACCCTGTACCGTACCTCGGGCGACAGCCCCATCGTCGAGGCGCTGATCGCAGCCGCCGAGTCGGGCAAGCAGGTGCTCGCCCTGGTGGAGATCAAGGCGCGCTTCGACGAACAGGCCAACATCACCTGGGCCCGCAAGCTGGAGAAGGCCGGCGTGCACGTGGTCTACGGCCTCGTGGGCCTGAAGACGCACTGCAAACTCGCGCTTGTGGTGCGGAACGAAGACGGCGTTTTGCGCCACTACAGCCACATCGGCACCGGCAACTACAACCCCAAGACCAGCCGTCTCTACGAAGACCTCGGGCTCCTGACCGCGGACCCGCAGGTGGGCAAGGACCTCACCCGTCTGTTCAACGAACTCTCCGGCTACGCGATCGAGAAGAAGTTCAAGCGCCTGCTGGTGGCGCCGCTGCACCTGCGCCGCGCCCTGCTCAAGAGCATCGCGACGGAAACCGCGGCTGCCCAGGCCGGCAAGCCGTCGGGCATCCGGATCAAGGTGAACTCCATGGTCGACGAGGCCATCATCGACGCACTGTATCGGGCCAGCCAGGCGCGCGTGCCGATCGAGATCTGGGTGCGCGGTATCTGCAGCCTGAAGCCCGGGGTACCCGGGATGAGCGAGACCATCAAGGTGCGCTCGATTCTCGGGCGATATCTGGAGCACTCCCGGATCTTCTCGTTCCACACCAACGGTGACCCGCAGGTCTACATCGGCAGCGCCGACATGATGCACCGCAACCTCGACCGCCGGGTCGAGGCGCTGGTGCGCCTCGTCGACCCTGACCACCTGACCGAAATCGACGCCCTCTTCACCCGGGCCATGGACGACCGAACCTCATCGTGGTGGCTGGACAGCTCGGGCGAATGGACGCGCCACCACCTGGACGGTTCCGGCCATCCGCTCGACGACATGCAGAACAGGCTCATGCAACAAATCTCCCTCCGCAAGCGCCCGGCGGGGCGCCGATGAGCGACCCTGCCATCTACGCTGCGGGCGCCGTCTGCTGGCGCCTGATCGACGGCAAGATCCACGTTCTCCTGATCCATCGCACCGTGTACGGCGACGTGACCATTCCCAAAGGGAAGGTCGACCCAGGCGAGAGCCTGCCGCAGACGGCCGTGCGCGAGATCGGGGAGGAGACCGGCCTGGCCGTGGCCCTCGGCGTGCCACTGGGCATCTCCGCCTACTCGCTGCTCAACGGCCGCGAGAAGATCGTTCACTACTGGGCCGCAGAGATCACGCCCGCGGCCATCCAGCACTCGACCTTCGTGCCCAACGGCGAGGTCGCGGCGATCGAGTGGGTCACCATCAAGAAGGCCCGCACCTACCTCAGTTACACGCCCGACGTGGAGATCATCGACGCGTTCGCCAAGCTCGTCGACACCGGTGTCACCCGCACCTTCGCCCTGATCGCGCTCCGCCACGGCAAGACCGTGCAGCCCGGCAACTGGGACGGCCCCGACTGCAGCCGGCCGCTGACCGAGCGCGGCGTCAAGCAGGCCGCCGCCATTGTGCCCACGATCACCGCCTGGCAGCCCCTGCGGATCGTGTCGAGCACGGCGACCCGCTGCGTGACCACCGTGGCCCCGCTCGCGGCGGCCACCGGCATCCAGATCAAGCGCACCGAACGCTACAGCCAGGACGCGTTCGAGCAGGGCCTGGCGGATGTCCGTTCCGGCATCGGCAAGCGGGTGCGGTCGCGAAAGACTGCTGTGATCTGTAGCCACGGGCCGGTTCTCCCCGAGATCCTGCACGAGATCGCCCTGGCCACCGGCACCACCCACGGTGCGTACATCTCCGACGCGGCGGCCCTCGAAACCGGGTCGTTCTCGGTGGTGCACCTCTCCGCCGACAATCCGAGCGCGGGAATCGTCGCGATCGAAACACACTCGCCTGCCCTCTGACCACGGTATTCGGTGAATGCCCCGCTGCTTCTTTCGGCCTGCCCCGCCGCGTTCACCTTCCGTTAACCTTTTCGCAGGGGTGTCGTTAACCAGGCGGAATATGGTCACGGTGAGGCCAGCACCGGCCTCGAACCTGCAGTCACTTGTTATGAAGTCAACCCTCGAAAGGGATATCTGTGAATTTCATGCGTTTTGGCCGACCCGCGGTCGTCGCCGTCGTCGCCGCACTGGCACTGTCTTCCTGCGCCGCGAACGAGGGCGCTGCACCGGAGTCCGACTCCGCCAGCGCCCTCACCGGCACGATCAACGCCGGTGGCGCGTCCTCCCAGGGCTCAGCCCAGGAAGCCTGGATCTCAGCGTTCCAGACCGCGAACCCGGACGTCACCATCAACTACGACCCGTCCGGTTCCGGCGCAGGTCGGGAGGCGTTCATCGCCGGTGGCTCCGACTTCGCAGGCTCCGACTCCTACCTGAGCGACGACGAGCTCGCCGGCACCTTCGGTTCTTGCGCAGCGGACACCACCGCGGTCGACCTGCCCGTCTACATCTCCCCCATCGCCGTGATCTTCAACGTCGATGGGGTCGACGACCTCAACGTCGACGCCGACACGCTGGCCAAGATCTTCTCCGGCGCCATCACCACCTGGAACGATCCGGCCCTGGTCGCACTGAACGAGGGCGTCTCGCTCCCGTCGACCGCGATCACCGCCGTGCACCGCTCGGATGACTCGGGCACCACGAAGAACTTTGCGGACTACCTCGGCCAGAACGCCCCGGACGTGTGGACCGAGAAGGCTTCCGACACCTTCCCGTTCCAGACCGGTGAGGGTGCGCAGGGCACCTCGGGCGTCGTCGACGCCGTCACCAACGGCGTGGGCACGATCGGCTACGCCGACGCGTCGCGCGCCGGAGACCTCGGGGTCGCCAAGCTCAAGGTCGGCGACGAGTTCGTCGCGTACAGCGCCGAAGCCGCCGCCGCCGTCGTCGACGGTTCTCCTCTCGTCGAGGGCCGCGAAGCCAACGACCTCGCGTTCGACCTCAACCGCATGACCGACAACCCGGCCGAGTACCCGCTGGTCCTGGTCAGCTACGCGATCGTTTGCACCGAGTACGCCGACCCCGCCCAGGCTGAGCTCGTCAAGGCCTACGTCGGCTACATGGCCAGCGCCGAGGGCCAGGCCGAAGCGGTAGCATCCGCCGGCGCGGCATCGATGACGACCGAACTCCAGGACAAGGTCGCAGCGGTTCTCGAGACCATCAAGTAGCTCCTGTTTCGCCGTTCCTCAGCTGCCCGATCCGGGACTCGCATGGCTTGCGAGCACCGGGTCGGGCAGACTGGGGTTCGTGGCCTGTGACCTGAACCTCTCTTTCTTAGCTTTTGCCCCAACCCTCCCAGGGAGATACCCGGCATGACGACCGCAGTAGAGCGACCCTCGCTCAAGGCCAAGGAACGCCCCGGCGACCGCATTTTCGCCACGAGCACGATTGTGGCCGGCAGCCTCATCCTGGCAATTCTCGCCGCCGTAGCGGCCTTTCTGCTTGTGCAGAGCCTGCCGGCCTTTCTCGCCGACCCGGAGGAGTTCAAGGGCGACACCACCAACTTCTGGTCGTATGTCTGGCCGCTCGCGTTCGGCACACTCTGGGCGGCGTTCCTCGCGCTGATCATGGCCGTGCCCGTCGCCATCGGCATCGCGCTCTTCATCTCGCACTATGCCCCCCGCAAGCTCGCGCAGGGCCTGGGCTACCTGATCGACCTTCTCGCCGCCGTGCCCTCCGTCGTCTTCGGGCTGTGGGGCATCGGCGTGCTCGCGCCGCTCGTGCAGCCGTTCTACACGAACCTGGTCGAGTGGTTCGGCTGGATCCCCCTCTTTGCCGGCCCGGTTTCCGGCACCGGGCGCACGACGCTCACGGTCGCCATCGTGCTGGCTGTCATGGTCTTGCCGATCATCACGGCGCTGTCCCGGGAGATCTTCCTGCAGACCCCCGTGCTATACGAGGAGGCATCACTGGCCCTCGGCGCAACCCGCTGGGAAATGATCGCCATGGCCGTGCTGCCCTTCGGCCGTGCCGGGATCATCTCCGCCTCGATGCTCGGCCTCGGCCGGGCCCTGGGTGAAACCATGGCCGTCGCCATGGTGCTCTCACCGAGCCGGGACGTCATCTTCCAGCTCCTGACCTCGCAGAACCCCACCACAATCGCCGCGAACATCGCCCTCAACTTTCCGGAGGCGCACGGCGTCGGCGTCAATATTCTGCTCGCGACGGGTCTCATTCTCTTCGTCATCACGCTCGTGGTGAACATGATCGCCCGCGTCATCATCAACCGCCGCAAGGCATTCTCCGGAGCGAACTGATGAGCCTGACGACCACGACCACGACCTCGAACACGGCCGCGCCCCTGACGAACTCCCTCACCGCGGGCAAGCTTCCTCGGCACACCTCTCTGGCCGTGCTCCTGGCCAGCTGGCTGGTCACAGGCGCGTTCTTCTTCGTGGTGATGCTCTCCGGCGCTGCCGAGGGATTCAACATCGTCGGAACGCTCTTCTTCGGCACCGTCGTCTACTGCGTCGCCATCTACCTGCTCTCGTACTTCGTCGAGGGCGTGCGCAAGGCCAAGGACCGCCTGGTCACCGCCCTCGTGACCGTGGCCTTCGCGGTCGCCCTTCTGCCGCTCTTCTCGCTCGTCATAACCACCCTGGTCAACGGACTGCCGGCGTTTCTCACCCCGAGCTTTTTCACCCAATCCCAGCGCAACGTCGTGGGCGAGGGCGGCGGCGCCTTGCACGCCGTCATCGGCACGCTGCTGATCACCGGTGTGGCCACGCTCATTTCGGTGCCGATCGGCCTCCTGGCAGCGATCTACCTCACCGAGTACGGCCGAGGTCGGCTGGCTCGGGCGATCACGTTCTTCGTCGACGTCATGACCGGCATCCCGTCGATCGTCGCGGGACTCTTCGCGTTCGCCCTGTTCTCTCTTCTGTTCAACGACCCCGGCATCCGCTTCGGATTCGGCGGCGCCATCGCCCTCACAGTGTTGATGATCCCCGTCGTCGTTCGTTCGAGCGAGGAAATGCTCAAGCTTGTTCCCAACGAGCTTCGCGAGGCGGCGTACGCGCTCGGTGTGCCGAAATGGCTGACCATCGTCAAGGTCGTGCTGCCGACATCCCTCGCCGGGATCGTGACCGGGATCATGATCTCGATCTCCCGCGTGATCGGTGAGACGGCGCCGCTGCTGATCATCTCCGGGTTCACGGCCAGCATGAACTACGACCTGTTCAACGAGCGCATGATGACCCTGCCCGTGTTCGTCTACACCCAGTACGCCAACCAGGGCGCAGACACCCAGTCCTACCTCGACCGTGCCTGGGCCGGCGCCCTGACGCTCATCTTGATCGTGATGCTATTGAACCTGGGCGCGCGCGTCATCGCCAAAATCTTCTCCCCCAAGCTCGGCCGCTAGGCTCCACCTCCCGGCCTCGGCCGTCTGATCCAAAGGAATGCATGTCCAAGCGCATTGAAGTCAACGACCTCAACGTCTACTACAGCAAGTTTCTGGCTGTCGAAGACGTGTCGTTGGTGATCGAGCCTCGAACCGTGACGGCCCTGATCGGGCCCAGCGGATGCGGCAAGTCCACGTTCCTGCGCACGCTGAACCGAATGCACGAGGTCATCCCCGGGGCGTACGTCACGGGCGATGTACTCATCGACGGCAACAACCTCTATGGTCAGGGAGTCGACCCGGTGCTCGTGCGCCGCCAGGTGGGCATGGTGTTCCAGCGCCCGAACCCGTTCCCGACCATGTCGATCGGCGACAACGTACTGGCCGGCGTGAAGCTCAACAACCGCCGGATGGCCAAGTCCGACGCCGACGACCTGATCGAGAAGTCGCTGCAGGGCGCGAACCTCTGGAAAGAGGTCAAGGATCGCCTCGACAAGCCCGGCTCGAGCCTCTCCGGAGGCCAACAACAGCGCCTCTGCATCGCACGCGCGATCGCGGTGCACCCCGACGTCATCCTGATGGACGAGCCGTGCTCGGCCCTCGACCCGATCTCGACGCTGGCGATCGAGGACCTGATCGAGGAGATGAAGGCCGACTACACGATTGTGATCGTCACTCACAACATGCAGCAGGCATCCCGGGTCTCCGACCGCACCGGATTCTTCAACATCGCCGGCACCGGCAAGCCCGGCAAGCTGATCGAGTACGACGACACGACCACGATCTTCTCCAACCCGAGCGAGCAGGCCACCGAGGACTACGTCTCCGGCCGCTTCGGCTAAGCCCGGTTCCGTGCCTGGCGCGCGGACAGCAGTGCGCCCTCGCTCCGCGCCCCGAACGAATTCGACGGAGATTCTGCCCTGAACGCGCCGATTACGCGTGAAACGGCACGATTAGAGCAGAATCTCCGTCGAACTGGTTAGCAAGCCGGCTGCGGGGCGACGCGCTGCGGTGGGGCGTCAGACGGTGCGGGCGAGCAGGGCGGCGTTGAGGGTGCGGGTGCGCTCGGAGTCGACGGGCATTGGTCTGCCATCGAGTTCGGTCACGTGCACGGCCAGGCGCAGGCTGGAGAGCAGCCACACGGCATCCGCCGACCGTAGCTCGTCGACGCTCATGTCGCGGTATTCCGTGCGCTCCCCTGCCGCCCGAAGGTGCTCGAACGCGCTCTGTTGGGTGGTGCCGTGCAGGATTGCTCCGCTCGGCAGGGGAGAGACGTAGACATCGCCCCTGCAGAGCATCACGGTCGAGGTGGCACCCTCGAGCACGAAGCCGTCGTGGGTGAGGAAGATCGCGTCGTCGGCGCCGCGGCGGCGGGCCTCCCTGAGGGCGGCCATGTTGACCGCATAGCTGAGCGTCTTCGCGCCCATCAGGAGCCAGGGCGCCTGCTCTGCGACGCCGTGCGGGTAGCCGCGGTCCAGGGTGACCGCCCGGATGCCGTCCTCGCGGACGACGGCGAAGTCGGGCGCGGGGGTCGCGTGAAGCCAGGCCGTGGGTGCCGGGCCGGAGTCGACGCCGCGGCTGTAGACGAGTTTGAGCACAACTTCGCCCTCGTGCGGGACGCGATCGACCACGTGCGCGATCGCGGCCAGCCACTGAGCCGTGTTCGGCTCGGGCAGCTCACAGGTCGCGGCCGAGGTGCCCAGCCGGGCAAGGTGTGGGCCGACCGCCTGAGGGTGGCCGCCGACCACGCCAAGTGTCTCGAAGACGCCGTCGCCCCGCTGGGCGCTCAACTCCCCCACCCGCAACGCCGGGGCATCCGAGTCCACCTCGTGGAACGTGTCGTCGAATTCCGTCTGCGGCGCGTCGGCGGGAACCGGGTCGAGGAGCAGGGTGAAGGGCAGCGTCGTTCGCCGAACAGTCATTTGACGAGCATAGAGGATCGGGTCAGGAGCAGGTCAGGATCAGGTCGGGATCGACTCAGATCAAGCAGCTCAGGAGCTCTGGATGGCGAGGATCGGGTCGCTGGTGGGCTGCTCCGAGCCGCCCTTAGGCTCGACCGTGACGCCGATCGTGTCGCCGGCGGTGAGGCTGCCGTCGAGCACGCGCCAGACGGTGCCGGTGCCGGTGCCGGACGAGTCGAAGATTCCGGCGGGAACCGGGCCGGAGCCGCCGATGTACCAGAGCTGGTAGTCCCGGTCGGACGGCAAGTCCGGCAGGTCGTCGACCAGGAGCGCTGAGAGTCCGCTCTCTTCGGACCAGACCAGGGTGGCTTCCTGACCGTCGGCGGTGGTCGCCGACGCGCGCTGGATGTCAGCGGCCGCCGTGATTTGCACGAGACCGGCCGCCTGGTCCTGTTCGAATTGGTCGGACTCCAGGGACTGGCCGACGAAGGTGCCGCCCGCGAAGAGGGCGACGGCCGCGGCGGCCGCCGCGAGAACGCCGACGGGCCGCTGGAACCAGCGCAGGCGGGCGCGCTCGGAGGCGCTGCCCGCTGCAGTGGCGCCTCGGATCGGAGCGGGATCGACGCGCGGCGCGGGGGTGGCCGGTGCCGTCTGATCGGCCGGCAGGGGCGCGAGCTGCGGCGTGGCGGCAAGTTTGGCCATCAGGGAGGCCCTGAGTCCGGCCGAGGGCTGCACGGGGGTGGCGGCAAGGCCCAGCGCCACCGCGGTGTCACTCAGCTCGGCCGCCTCGATGCGGGCCGGCTCGGACGCCTTGAGGTGCTCCTCATAGACGGCGGCCTCTTCCGCGCCCAGGGCTTGGAGGGCGTAGGCGCCGGCGAGCTCGCCCGGGTTCTGCCCGGCGGCGTTGCGGGTGTCGTCATTCCGGGTGTTGTCGCTCATGACGCCACTCCCAACTCGTCGCGCAGGCGGATCATGCCGTCGCGCAGCCTCGTTTTCACAGTTCCGAGAGGGATCTGCAACCGCTCGGCGACTTCACTCTGGCTGAGGCCGCCGTAGTAGGCGAGGCTGATCGCCTGGCGTTGCAGTTCCGTCAATCTGGACATCGCCTTTTCCACTCGTTCGTGCTCGATTCGTACTCCGACCGTTTCGGACACCTCGTCGTAGGCAACCGCAAGATCACGGATGCCGATTTTGATATCCCGGTCGCGGCTGGCCTGCGACGACCGAATTCGGTCGATCGCGCGGCGGTGCGCCATGGTCAGGATCCAGGTCGCCGCCCCGCCGCGCTGGGCCTCGTACCTCGTCGCCGTCTGCCAGATCTCCAGGAAGATCTCCTGCGTCACTTCCTCCGACTGCGAGGGGTCAACCAGAAGACGTCGAACGAGACCGAGAACACGCGAGGCCATCCGGTCATACAGCTCTCCAAATGCTCCTTCATCTCCCTGCGCCACCCGGCCCAGCAATTCCTCATGGGAGACAGGAACAGTCCCCTCCCGGTTGACGTTGAATTCAGCACTCATGAGAACAAGCATCTCAGGTCTTGTCCACGTCCATGGTTCGGCGCGGAGACCGAATCGGATTGGTGTGTCACGCCAGGCAGAGGAGGAGTGAAGGCCGGACCGCAGAACGCCTCTCGGCGCGAGGCCGCTCACAGCGGCGAATATTGGAGCCCGGGGTTACTGCGGCCCGACCAGACTCCAGTGTAAACGACCCGGATGCGGATCGCGCACCCGGCGGGACGGCTCGCGGCCGATCAGTTAGACAGGTCAGTCCAGCGAGTCACTGCGCCAGAGCCGGGCGCAGGAGCCGAATTCCTGGGCGGTGGTGGAGAACCGGAGGGCACGGGTGGTCAGTTCGGTGGACCGGAGCGGTTCGGTCGTCTCCAGGTCGTCCGCGACGCTGGTGCAGCCGACGGAGATGACGCGGCAGAACGCCGCCGCGCGGTCGAGTGCCACGGCGAAATCCCCGGTGAAGATCCCCCGCAGGATCTGGTCGGCCAGGACGATGATCTCCGCCGTGCCCGTGGGCACCGCGGCCCCGGCAATGACCGGGTCGATCGCCACCGTGACTTCGGTTCCGCGCTGGTAGAGGAACGCCGTGCCCTCGGGATCCTGGCGGATGAGCAACCGCACCAGGTAGATCCGCCAGAGCGCCCCGGGCAGGCTGCGCGGCGTTGCCCGCGACCAGAGTTCGGCCACCGCGTCGACGCCGTTCTCGTCGGTGTAGGTCACGAGCCGCTCGACGATGTCGGGGTCAGGGTCGCTGCGCACGCGGGCCAGAAGCGCGTGCGCGGTTTCATGCGCCACCCGGCTGATCAGTGCCGGGTCTTCGCCCCCCTGGAAGGACTCGAATTTGCTGCCGGAGAACTGGGTCGGCTTGTGGAAATTCTCGGCCATGGCATCCTCCTGGGCTCGGTTTCGTGTTCGCTGTGGGCACATCCGTCTCGTCTGCAGAAAACCCTCTCCCACGGTACCTAGAAAAACGGATCCGAAATCCCCTGTACATTATTAACCGCGGGCCTCTAGCTCAGTTGGTAGAGCAAAGGACTTTTAATCCTTGGGTCGTCGGTTCGAGCCCGACGGGGCCCACTCACAGGATCAGCGTCGGTGCAGACCCGGGTCTCGCGTGGGCCCAGCATCGAATCCGGACTCCCGGCGAGCACCCAGCGATGATTCGGGCGGCGTTCGGGTAGCTCCTCCATACTTCTCTGACATGGTGCCGGCATGCCCGATGCCGGCGACCTGAGAAGGAGGCCCCGTGGGCAGAGTGAATGAAGAAGTTGAAATCAAGACCGGGATCATCACCCGGTACCGGCGTCACCCCAACGGACGCGGCCTGGTGTCCCCCAGCGCACGCGTGCACCCCGAGGCGTTCGTATCCCGAACCGCCTACGTGGAGAGCGGCGCGCGGGTCGGGGCGGAGTCGTGGATCGGCCCCGGCAGTTGGATCGACCAGGACGCGGTCATCGGTTCTCACGTGTTCATCGGCCAGAACGTGCACGTCGGCGCGGACGCGGTCGTCGGCAGCGCCGCGCGGCTGGGCAGCTATGTGCGGATCGGTCGCGGGGCACGGCTCAGCCCCGGAGCGGTCGTCGAACGCGATCTGCGGGTTCCGGACAACGCCGTGATTGGCGCGGCCCCGCGCACGCGCCTGTCGCCCGGATCGGCACCCGCCGGTGTCGCCCACGCCGCCTAGGGGTGCGTCTACGGGTGCGTCTACGGGCGCGTCCGCTACTCGGCGGTGAACGGGCTTGCGAGTTCTCGCTGCACCATCAGCGCCAACTCGCGCAACAGCACGAGGTCGATGGTTCCTGCCGCCCTCGGCTCCGAGTCGAACACGCAGAGAGCCCCGATGAGCTCCCCCGACGGCGACTCGATCGGGAATCCGGCGTAGAACCTGATCTTCGGCTCGCCCACCACGAGTGGATTGTCTCGGAAGCGGTCGTCGAGGAGGGCATCCGGTATCACCATAGCCGCGGTGCCCGTGAGGGTCACCTCGCAGAACGAATTGGACCGCGGCGACTCGGCATCGGCCACGCAGATGCGGGCCTTATGCCACTGGCGATCGCCATCGATCACCGTGAGCGCCGCGGACTGGGTGCCGAACAGGGTCCGCGCCAGTGCCGCGATGCGGTCGAAGCGCTCCTCGGGCGGGGTGTCGACGATCCCGAGCTGGTCGACCGCGAGCTGGCGCCGCGCCTCCTTCGCCCTCGCCTGGTCGTCGGAGGGCACCGGTTCGGCGTCAGGGGTCGCGACCCGGTCGGCGCCGAGGAGCGGCGCCATCCGGGAGGCGAGAACGTCGGCCCAGTGCGCATACGTATCCGTGGACCGGTATCGGCCCGGCGGCGGCGTCGGCGCCGCACTGGACGGTACGAACGCGACCCCGTCGCTGCTGTCGGCGACGAGTCGTACCGTCACCCGGTTCAGGAGCCGGCCGTGGTGGTCAGCCAGATTTCCGAGCCTGGAATCGAACACCGGGATCGACCGGATGGGCTGGATTCCCGCCACGATGATGCTGGTGCTGCGGGGCGATGACGCCGTGAGGAACCGGAGCAGATTCGCCAGATCGCGCCGCCAGGCCCGGGCGGAGACCAAGTTCACGGCCTCGTTCACGCCCAGGACCAGCACGATCGCTTCGAAACGGGTGAGCCGCACCCCGGTCAGCTCGAGGAGGGCCGTAGCGACGGTCATGCGGGGATTCGCGATGAGGTCGACGTCGACCCCGCGGCCGGTCTGCGCGGACAGGGCGCGGGCGAGCGAGCCGGGCAGGGCCAGGTTGTGGCTCACGACCCCGCGGCCGACCGCCAGCCCCGAACCGAGGATGAGGATCCGGTCGGGATCAATGCCCGCGGAGTGCGCTTGCGGAGCATCCGTGGGCATGGGGACATCGCCGAAGCCGCGCTCGGACGCGGCGGCCCAGGTGCGCATGGCGGGAGCCAGCGCCCATCGTATGAGTTCCCGCACAGATGCCCCTTTGTTGCTAAGACACAAGGGTGTATCCAAGACCGGGTTTCAAATATCCCCCATTCGGGGCGAGGGTCCAGGGCCGCGTCACACCAGTGCCACAACGGCTTGGGCGAGCGCGAAAATGACCAGGCCGGCAAGCGCGCCCACCACGGTGCCGTTGATGCGGATGAACTGGAGGTCCTTTCCGATCTGCAGTTCGATCTTCTCGGCCGTCTCGGCCGCGTCCCACCGCGCGACGGTTTCGGTGATCACCTCGGCGATCTCGTGCCGGTACCGGCGCACGATGTAGCTTGCACTGTCGGCCAGCCACCGGTCGACGCGGGCGCCGAGGGCCGGGTCGGTCGACAGTCTCCCGCCGACCTCCATGACGGTCGAGCGGATGCCCGTGCGCAACCCGCTCGAGGGGTCGTTCAGCGCCGCCGTCAGGGAGACCTTCACGGCCTCCCAGGTTTTGCTCGCGAAATCGCGCAGCCTGGCACTGTCGAGCAGTTCGAGCTTGAGCGCCTCCACCCGTTCGATCATCGCCGGCTCGTGCTGCAGGTCGTCGATCACCTCGACGAGGTAACGATCGATGGCCTGGCGGAGCGGATGCGCGGCATCCGCACGCGCGGTGGCCACGAAGGCGAGCACCTCCCGGTGCGCCTTGTCGTCGACCAGCTTGTCGACGAAACCGGGGAGCCAGGTCGGCAGACGCTGGGACACGGCCCGCCCGAAGGCCTCCGGATGCTCCAACAGCCAGCCCTCGGCCCGTTCCAGCAGCAGGTCGACGGCGGCGTGCTGCTGCCCCGACTCGACCAGCCGCGCCCCCACGTGCCCGATTGTCGGACCCCACTCCGGCTTCAGCAGGTTCTCGCGGGCAACGGTTTCGATCAGCTCCTGGATCGCGTCGTCGCTGAGCAGGTTGAGCAGACCGGCGCCCGCCACCGCGACCTCGTCGGTGAGCCGACGCGCGTTCTCCTCCTGGGAGAGCCACGCGCCGAGCCGACGGGACGCACCCAGCGATTCGAGCTTGCCACGGATGACCGCCTCGGAGAGGAAATTCGTCTCGACGAATTCACCCAGGCTGGCCCCGATCTCGTCCTTGCGGCTGGCGATGATGTTCGTGTGCGGGATGCGCAGGCCCAGCGGGTACCGGAACAGGGCCGTCACGGCGAACCAGTCCGCTACGGCGCCGACCATGCCGCCCTCGGCCGCGGCGCGCACGTACTGCAGCCACGGGTAGCTCTCCTGCAGCGCGAACGAGGTGGCGAACACTACCGCCATCAGGAGGAGCAGGCCGATGGCGAGCCGCTTCATGCGGATCAGGGCCGTCAGGCGCACGGCGTCCGGCAGGCTCAGCGGCGGCCGGGCGGCGGCTGCCGCCCGTGCTGCACGTGGACCGGTCTCGGTCTGGTCTTTCTGCCTCATC
Organism: Cryobacterium sp. Hz7; assembly: GCF_004402815.1. Classification (NCBI taxonomy): domain Bacteria; kingdom Bacillati; phylum Actinomycetota; class Actinomycetes; order Micrococcales; family Microbacteriaceae; genus Cryobacterium; species Cryobacterium sp. Hz7. The sequence continues at coordinate 64,073 of NZ_SOFB01000009.1, read as the reverse complement.
TTCTCGGCCATCCTCCCAGACTGCCGGATCGGGGCCGGGGAGGGAAACCCGTCTTCCCTCGACCCCGGCGCGCTGCATACTCAGCAGTGGCAGTGTCCCTCTTCGACGGGCGTCGACGGCGGCACATCGAGCACCGGGCTGCGGTCGAAGAAGCCATCGATCTTCAGCTTGAAACCAGCGGTGTCCACGGGCATGATCGGCCAGTCCTCGATGCGCGAATAGTGGGTGAGGCCGAACGTGTGCCAGAGCACGATGTCCTGGCCGTCGATGTCGCGGTCGGCTTCGATGTAGGCAGGCCGGCTCCGCCGCCTCGAACCTCAAGAGGATCACCCTCGAACTCGGGGGCAAGGCCCCCTTCATCATAACTGCGGACGCCGACATCGACGCGGCCTTCGGCGGCAACCTGGCGGGCGTCACGCTCAATTCCGGGCAGGTCTGCGCGGCCTACACGCGGTTCTATGTCAACAAGAAGCGCGAGGCCGAATTCGTTGAGAAAATGGCGGCCGGGGTCTCCGGCATGAAGCTTGGCGCCGGGATGGACCCCAGCACCCAGCTGGGTCCTCTGGTCTCTCAAAGACACCTCGACCACGTCGAACGGATGGTCACGGTCGGCCGTGCCGAGGGCGCGGAACTCGTGACCGGTGGCGCCCGGGCCGGCGAGGTCGGCTCCTTCTTCCAGCCGACGGTGTTCGCCGGTGTGCGCGACGACATGGCCATCGCGACCGACGAGGTCTTCGGGCCGGTGCTCTCGATCATGTCCTACGACGATGACGACGACCTGCAGGAGCTCATCAACCGGGCCAACGACACCGACTATGGGCACGCCGCCACGTTCTGGACGAAGGACCTCGAGAAGGCGCACCGCCTGGCCAACGGCATCCGTGCCGGTGCGATCTTCGTGAACATGCCACCGGTGCCGGATATGGCCGCGCCGTGGGGCGGGTTCGAGACCAGCGGCTGGGGCAACGAGATGGGTCCGGATTCGATCGACGCGTACACGCAGGTCAAGGGCGTCTGGATGCACTACCGCAGCTAGCCGCACGGGTTTTTCGCGGCATCCGTTCGTTTTCACGCACTCGTCGACTCACGCACTCGTCAACTCACGCACTCGTCAACTCACTCACTCGTCAACTCACTCACTCGTCAACTCAATGAGGAGTAAACCCATGACGACCACTCGCAGTACCCCTCAGTCCGACTCCCAGACCACCCTACGCACGGGACGCCTCGGTGTGATCGGCATCGTCTTCTTCGTGGTCGCGGTGGCCGCACCGCTCGTGGGCATGACCGGTGCGGTCCCGGTCGCGATCATTCTCGGTAACGGCGCGGCCGCCCCGGGCGCCTACCTCGTGGTGGGCGTCACCCTGCTGCTGTTCAGCGTCGGCTATGCCGCGATGAGCCAGCGCGTCACCAATGCCGGAGCCTTCTTCGCCTATATCGGCCGAGGCCTCGGCCACCAGCTCGGCAGCGCGTCGGCCTTCGTCTCGATCCTCGCCTACCTCGCCATCCAGCTCGCGATCTACGGGTTCTTCGGCGGACTGCTCGGCGCCCAGGTCGGCCTGCTCCCCTGGTGAGCGTGGACGTCGGCGCCAAGGTGCTCGGCGTGCTGATGCTGCTCGAACTCCTGGCACTGGTCGTCACCTCGGTCGCCATCCTGGCCGACGGCGGGCCGGAGGGCCTGAACTTCTGGGCCTCGTTCAACCCGGCCGCGATCCTCGCCGGCGGGCTGGCCGGCTCGGCGGGCATCGCGTTCGCCTTCGCGTTCGCGTCCTTCATCAGCTTCGAGGCCACCGCAATCTACGGCGAGGAATCCAAGGACCCGAAGACGGTGGTCCCCCGCGCCACCTACCTGGCGGTCGGAGTGATCACGGCGCTGTTCGCCCTGACGGCGTTCGCCATGGTCACGGGAATGGGTGCATCCTCGGTCGTCGAGAAGACCGTGGAGCTGTCGAGTCTCGACGGGGTTCCCCTGGCCGACCCGGCCGCGGTGCTCTTCTCCCTCGCGACCCAGTACGTGGCACCGTGGATGGCCACCGTGATGGGCGTCCTGGTGATCTCGAGCCTGTTCGCCGGACCGCTGGCCTTTCAGAACGCGGCCAGCCGGTACCTCTTCGCCCTCGGCCGCGGCGGCGCGCTGCCCGCGCCGCTCAGCCACGTCAACGGTCGCGGCGCCCCGAGCACCGCCTCCCTCGCCACGTCGGTCCTCACGGATCTCGTCATCGTCACCTTCGCCGTCTTCCGGCTCGACCCGGTGCTCAACATGTTCTACTGGTTCAGCGGTCTCGCCGTGGTGGCGATCGTGCTGATCGAGATCCTCGTCTGCATCGCCGTGATCGCGTTCTTCCACCGCAATGCGGGCAGCGAGAACGTGGTCCAGACCATCATCGCCCCGGTGCTGGCCACCATCGGTCTGATCCTCGGCGAGTACCTGCTGATGAGCAGCTTCGGGCTCCTCGCCGGCACGGTGGCCGAGGGCGTGGACCCGACGATGTCATCGTGGTGCCTGAGCCCGATCGGCTGGGTGCTCGTGTCCCTGCCCTTCGTGCTCCTGCTCGTCGGCTACCTGCACTCGCTCTGGTCGCACACCGAGAACGAGGCCCTGGTCAAGGACGTCCTCTCGTAGCCGGCAAGCCGTGAAACGGGGTGACCGCCGCGAGGCGGACACCCCGTCTCTCTGCCCGTCGGACCGTGATGGGCGCGGTGATGCCGGGTCAGAGGCGGAATCCCTGGTGGCGGATGCCCCAGCGCACAGACCAGGACTCCCCTGGTTCGACCCAGCGCAGCCCCGCGCCCGAATTGAAGGCATTCGCAGGGGCCGTCATCGGCTCGATCGCCACCGCCAGGCCCAGGAACGGGCCGCCCGGCCCCGGGAAGGGGAAGTTGCGCGGCGTGAAGACCTGAACGTTGCGGACGTTCCGGTCGCCCCAGATCGTGACGCTGCGGCCGTCAGGCGCGGTCAAGGAGGCCACGCTGGCGGTGCCGGACTCCTCGCCGGTCACGTCGGACCGCACCTCGGGAGCCTCAGGCCCCACCCCGCCGAAGCCGTCGTCGAGATCGACGTCGCCCACCCGGCACCCCGTGCGCAGGTCGAACCTGGTGCCGACGACGGAAGATTCCCCGACGGGGTTTTGCCGGTCGTCGACGTCGATATGGGTGCGCGCCGCGATCGTGAGCACGAGGTCCTCGGTGGGAACGCCGCCGATCTTCGGGTACGGATGCGCGCCGAGCGCTACCGGGGCCGCGTCCCGGCCTACGTTCCGCACCGTGTGGGTGACCGCAAGACCGTTGTCGGTGAGCGCATACCGCACGGTCGTGTCGAGCAGGAACGGGTATCCGGCCTGCGGAAAGACCGTGGCGGCCAGAGTGACCGAACTCGGGCTGCGGTCGAGCATGCGATAGGACGAATACCGAAGCAGGCCGTGGATCGCGTTTTGCTGTTCCGGCTCGGTGAGCGGCAGGCGCTGCACGACGCCCTGGTGCCGCCAGAGGCCGTCCCGGATGCGGTTGGGCCACGGCATCAGCACGATGCCGGCGCCCCACGGTGGGGTGGCCTCGGGCGCGAACGGCTCGACGAGGTCTATGCCGTCCACGGAATACAGCCGGAGGCCGGCGGCCACCTCGGTGACGATCGCCAGCGCAGGCCCACTCGGCGTGGCTACCCTCAACTCATACTGGAAACCCGTTGCAGCGCGCATAGTGTCAACCTACTCCGGCTGCAGAACGGTCAGGCCGGCCTCGCGGAGGGGCGCCAGCATGACCTCGTCGGCCGCGGCATCCGTCACCAGGGTGTCGAACGCGCGCAGCGGGCCGACCTGCCCGAGGTGCACCTGGCCGAGCTTGGAGGCGTCGGCCACGACGACCGCCCGGGTCGCGGCGGCCAGCATGAGCGTTTTGACCCCAGCCTCGGGGAGGTTGATGTTCGTGACCCCGTAGCCGGCATCGACGCCGTTGCAGCCGATGAAAGCCAAATCGGCGTGAACCTGGCTGAGCACCGTCCGTGCGAGTGGCTCGACCAGGGAGTGCTGCAGCGGGCGGAGCGAACCGCCCGTGACGATCACGGTGAACCGAGGGATGGCCGGCTCGAGGGCGAGGGCGATGCTGAGCCCGTTCGTGATGATGACGACGTCGGTCAGATCGGTGCGGGCCAGCAGCGCGTGGGCGATAGAGAGGGTGGTCGTGCCGACGTCGAGGAGGATGCTCTGCCCGCTCGTGACGAGGGCCGCGGCGAGCACGCCGATCTGCTGCTTGGGCAGCACGGATGACGCGAGGGCCTCCTCGAAGGAGAACTCCCGCAGCGGGCGGCCGCTGAGTGGCGCGGCCGGAACCGCCCCGCCGTGCACGCGCTGCACCGTCCCGGCGGACTCAAGCACGTCGAGGTCGGCCCGCGCCGTGACGCCGGACACTCCGAACGCCTCGCGCAACTCGCGCACTCGTACGAAACCGCGCTCCCCGACGAGGCGCTGGATCTGCTCCCGCCGCTGGTGGGCCGGGAGCGTGTCGCGGTCGCCGGGCCGGTCGCTCACGTCGATGAGGTCGGCCGTGGCGGTCGATTCGGTCGATTCGCGAGGAGCCATACCCAATCTTCACTTAGTTTACTTTGGTTATCAACCTGAAAGACCTGGTTTCACATGTGCAAATCAGATAACGTTGTTTTCGCCATGAACACACCAGACTTCGTAGCCGACACCGGCATCATCCGTCACCGCCACACCCTCGCCGATGGCCGGGACCTCATCTACTTCGATGACCCGCAGTCCAGCCTGCCGCCGGATCGGGCGGCCGACCTGCGCGAACTCGACCCGCGCCCGGCCACCGCCCGGATGCGCCAGGACCCGCTCAGCGGCGAATGGGTCTCGATCGCCGCCGCCCGCCAGAACCGCGTGTTCCTTCCGCCCGCGCACCTGGACCCGCTCGCCCCGTCGACGCCGGGGAACCCGTCAGAAGTGCCCAGCAACTACGACGTGGCCGTGTTCGAGAACAAGTCGCCCTCGTTCGGGCCCCTCCTCACCGACGCCGACGCCCCCGCCGGGCTCGACGACCTGAACACCATCGGACTGAACCGCGTCCGCACCTCGGTCGGCCGCTGCGAGGTCGTCTGCTTCAGCCCCGAGAACGAGGGCTCGTTCGCGAGCCTGTCGGTCGTGCGCGCCCGCACGGTGATCGAGGCCTGGGCCGAGCGCACGTACGCCCTGTCACAGCTACCCGGCGTGGAACAGGTCTTCCCGTTTGAAAACTGCGGCGAGGCGATCGGCGTCACGCTGCACCACCCGCACGGCCAGATCTACTCCTACCCCTACGTCACGCCGCGCACCCAGCGCGTGATCGCCTCCCTCGACCAGTACGGACCAAACCTGTTCGCGGACATCCTCGCCAGCGAGCAGGCCGGGGGCCGGGTCATTCTGACCGGCGAGCACTGGACCGCCTTCGTGCCGTTCGCCGCGCGCTGGCCCATCGAGGTGCACATGCTGCCGCACCGGCACGTGCCCGACTTCGCGGCGACCAGCCTGGCTGAGCGCGATGAGCTCGCCGTGCTCTTCCGGCGGCTGTTGCGCGGCATCGATGCCCTCTACGACACCCCGACGCCGTACATCGCGGCCTGGCACCAGGCCCCGGTCTCGGTGCGCCGCGACGAGATCCGGCTGATGCTGCAGGTGACGAGTCCTCGCCGGGCCGCAGACAAGCTGAAGTTCCTGGCCGGGTCGGAGGCCGCCATGGGCGCCTGGATCGGAGACGTCACGCCCGAGCAGGCGGCCGACAACATTCGCCGCGCGGTCCAACGCTCCGCCGGGACGGACGCGACCGAAGCGGCGGCCGGCGCCGCGGCATCCGTTCCCGCTATCAGCACCACACTCGAAGGGCAGGCCCACGCATGACCGATCTCATCCAGACCGTGACGGATGGCTTCACGAGCCGCTTCGACGCGGCCCCGGCCGGACTCTGGTCGGCCCCCGGCCGCGTCAACCTGATCGGCGAGCACACCGACTACAACGACGGGTTCGTGTTTCCCTTCGCGATCAACCGGCGCACGCTCGTCGGGCTCGGCCTGCGCGGCGACCGCCAGCTGCGGGTGGCGAGCTCGTTCGCCGCGGAAACGGTGGAGCTCTCCCTCGACGACCTGACTCCGGAGAACCTGGCCGGCTGGTCGGCGTACCCGCTCGGCGTGGCCTGGGCCCTCGGCCAGTTCGGCGCCGACCTGGCCACCCGGCCCGGATTTGACGTGTTCATCGACTCTGACGTGCCGATCGGGGCCGGACTGTCGTCCTCCGCCGCGATCGAGAGTGCGGTTGCCCTGGCCCTGAACGACCTCTGGCAGCTCGGACTCGACCGGCGCATGCTCGCCCGGGTGGGCCAGCTGGCCGAGAACCGGGCCGTCGGGGCTCCCACCGGCATCATGGACCAGTCCGCGTCCCTGCTGGGCGAGGCCGACTCCGCCGTCTTCCTGGACTGCCGCACCCTCGAGGCCGAGGTGATCCCGCTCGGCTTCGACGGGGCCGGCCTCGACCTGCTGATCATCGACACGCGGGTGAGCCACGCGCACTCGACCGGCGGGTATGCCTCGCGCCGGGCATCCTGCGAACTGGGTGCACGGATGCTGGGGGTCCGTTCCCTGCGCGACCTCACCGTGGACGACCTCGGCCGGGCCGCCGACGTGCTCGACGACGAGACGTTCCGCCGGGTGCGGCACGTGGTCACCGAGAACCAGCGCGTGCAGGACACCGTGCGCACCCTGCGCGAGCAGGGACCGACCGCGATCGGCGCCCTCCTGGACGCCTCGCACCTGTCAATGCGGGACGACTTCGAGATTTCCGTGCCCGAACTCGACCTCGCCGTGGAGACCGCGCGCGGCACCGGGGCGATCGGCGCCCGGATGACCGGCGGCGGCTTCGGCGGCGCCGCCATCGCCCTTACCCCGCGCGCCCTGATCCCCGCGGTTACGGCGGCGGTCACGGCCGCGTTCGCAGCCCGGGGCTTCGCGGCCCCGGACCTGTTCGTGGTGCGCGCGGCCGACGGGGCGGCGCGGGAGCAATAACACAGCGGGAACTCGCCCCACGTGGCTAATTCAGGAGAAGTCGTGCCGCCGCCCGTGCGCATCCGCAGACCTGTGCGGGTGCGAACGAGGTTCGGCGGGGATCTCCTGAGTTAGCCACGCACGCGACGGCCGAAACCGGTGCCCGGGGTCGAGGCGGCGCCCAGCGGCGGCGACGTGCCTAGCCCCTCGCGCCGGCGTTGAGTGTGATCGTGTCGAGGCCGCCGTCGACGACCCCCCAGTCGTCCAGAATCGCCTCGTAGGTGCCGTCGTCGACCAGCGACTGCAGCGCGGCCTGCACGGCCTCGGCCATCCCGGAATCCTTCTGCACGGCCATACCGTATGGTGCCGCCTCAAACGTCTCTCCCGCGGTCTGCAGCTTGCCCGTCAACTGTGCGATCCCGTAGAGGGTGACCGGGGAGTCGGCGCTAAAAGCGTCGGCCTGGCCCAGCGCGACGGCATTCGCCGCGGCATCCTGCGTGTCGAGGGGGACCTTCTGGATCGGCGGTTTGCCGGCGGCGACGCAGGCGTCACTCTTCGCCGGGATCTCGACGGTGTCCTGGTAGGTCGTGGACTGCACGGCGACCTTGAGTCCGCACGCATCGTCGGGGTCGACGGTCGTGCCCGCGGGCGAGGCCCACTGGATGCCTGCGAGGTAGTAGTTCACGAAATCGACTTGCTTTTCACGCTCCGCCGTGTCGGTGAAGGACGACATGCCGACGTCGATCTTGCCGCCGACGACATTCGGGATGATGTTCTCGAATTTGGCCACCGTGTACTGGGCCTCGAGCCCGAGCTTGGCGGCGATCGCATCACTCAGGTCGATCGCCCAGCCGATCGGTTCACCGGCGTCGTTTTTGAACTCGTTCGGCGCGTAATTCGGGCTGGTGCCGAAGACGAGCTTGCCCGGGGTCGCGGTCGTTTCCGGGAGGAGCGCGGCGGCCTCCTCGTCGGTGGTCACCACCTCGGCCGCGGATCCCTCCGTGACGCCAGTCGTCGGAGTGGAGTTGTCCACGCAGGCGGTAAGCAGGAGGGCGGCCACGGCGGCCAGGGCCGGGAGAGCATGTCGAGCGCGCATTGAGCATCCTTTGTGAATTTTTCGCCATCGAAGTGATCAGAGGTGCAACTCTGCCGAGTCTATGTTCAGTGCCGGTCGCGCCCGGGACGTGCCGGGCATCCGTCGCCGTACGCCGCCGAACTGTGACTTTGCCCACCGGCGAGGGAGCCATTCTCCCGGCCCGGCGGTGCGCGAGTGGCGGAGATCAGGCCGTCGGGATCTAGGGCGAGACGGCGGTGGGCTCGCCGCCGGTGATTCGCACGAGTTCGTCGAACGTGGTCGGGAACACGGTGTGCGCGTGGCCCGCAGCCGCCCAGACGACCGGGAATTCGGCGAGGGCGACGTCGACCAGGGTGCGCAGTGGCGACGGATGTCCCAGCGGCGCGACCCCGCCGATCACCTGACCGGTGGCCTGCCTGACGACATCCTTCGAGGCACGTCCGATCGTGCCGCCCAGTCTGTCCCCCAGCCACGCCGCATCGACCCGGTGAGCCCCCGAGGTGAGCACGAGCAACGGCTCACCATCGAGGGTGAAAACGAGCGAATTCGCGATGGCGCCGCGCGAAATGCCGAGCGCTTCCGCGGCGGCGGCGGCGGTTGTGGCCGCATCGTCGAACCAGCGAATTTCCGGGTCCAGGCCGTGGGCGCGGAGAGCCTCCCGAACCCGGTCGACGGACGGATGCGCGGAATTGACCATGCCGAAATCCTAGAGCCTGCTCGCGAGGCAGCCCGATAGGCTGACGCGTATGACTGCCGACAGCGCCGCCCGCATCATCACCCTGCCCGACCGACCCGGACCGGTCGTGGCCGAGACCGCCTACGTCGCCCCGGGCGCCGTGGTCGTCGGCAACGTCACCCTGGCCGAACACGCCAGCGTCTGGTACAACGCTGTGCTGCGCGCCGAGGCGGAACCCATCCGGATCGGCCCCGGCTCCAACCTGCAGGACAACGTCTCCTGCCACGTGGACCACGGATTCCCGCTGATCGTCGGCCGGAATGTGTCCGTCGGGCACGGGGCAGTGCTGCACGGCTGCACGGTCGAGGACGGCTCGCTGATTGGCATGATGGCGACGGTGCTGAACGGCGCCGTCGTCGGTTCCGGGTCCCTCGTCGCCGCCGGAGCTGTCGTGCTCGAGGGCACCGTCATCCCGCCCAGATCGCTGGTCGCCGGCGTTCCCGCCAAGGTGCGGCGGCCCCTGACGGATGAGGAGGTAGCCGGCCTCGGCCACAACGCAGCGGAGTATCTGCGTCACTGCGCCCTGCACGCCTCGGTGACGGCGCTGCCGCAGCGCTGAGCCGGTCTGCCTCACGCTCGCGGCGCGGGCTACGGCTCACGGCGCAGGGAATACCGTGCGCCGGCTTCCACAGCGTGCGCCGCGACGGCGGCACCACCGAGCCTCGCCCGCACGGCCACCTGCGCAAGCCCCGAGAGGGGACCGTTACGAGGCGACCGCCCGTGGCGCCCGACTACCTGCTGAGCGACAGCTCGGCTGCCTTCACCACGTTGCACAGCAGCATGGCACGGGTCATCGGGCCGACGCCGCGCGGATTCGGGGACAGGAAGCCGGCGACGTTCGCGACACCCGGGTGCACGTCACCGGTCAGGGTGCCCCTGCCGGTGATCGGGTCGGTCACCCGGGTGATGCCCACGTCGAGCACGGCGGCGCCGGGCTTCACCCAGTCCGCCTGGATCAGGTGCGGCACGCCGACGGCGGCCACGACGATGTCGGCGCGCCGCACCTCGCCGGGCAGGTCGACCGTGCGGGAGTGCGTCAGGGTGACGGTGGCATCCAGACCCTTGCGGGTGAACAGCAGTCCGAGCGGGCGCCCGACGGTGAGGCCGCGCCCGACGACGACGACGCGCTGGCCGACGATCGGTACGTCGTAGCGGCGCAGCAGCTCGACGATGCCGGCCGGAGTGCAGGGCAGCGGCGAGTCCAGCTCGCCCTCGATGCCGAGCACCAATCGGCCGAGGTTCGTCGGATGCAGGCCGTCGGCATCCTTCGACGGGTCGATCAGTTCGAGCATGGCGTTGTCGTTGTGGCCGACCGGCAGCGGCAGCTGAATAATGTAGCCGGTCACCTCGCGGGCGGAGTTCAGGTCGGCGATTGCGGCGCGCACATCGGCGCTGGTCGGCGACGCGGGCAGGTCGACCCGGATCGATTCAATGCCGACCTCGGCGCAGTCGCGGTGCTTGCCCGCGACATACGAGCGCGAGCCCGGGTCATCGCCGACCAGGAGCGTGCCGAGCCCGGGCACGATCCCATGCGCGCGCAGCTCCGCGATCCGGTCGATGAGCTCGGTCTTGACCACGGAGGCGGTCGTGACTCCGTCGAGGGTTATTGCCGTCATTGTGGATCCATTCAGTCGGTCGTTCTGACGTTTGCAGGTGCTCCGGTGCGCAGGTGCGCAGGTGCGCAGGTGCGCAGGTGCCGAAGGCGCGTGCGAATGCGACGGGGATTTTGGGCAACACGCCGGTGACGGATGCCTTCAGCGGGCTTTCGCAGCAAAATCTCCGTTGAATTCGTTCACAGGCCGTACGCCAGGGTGCGGAGCCTGCGTCGTTGACACCCGGGTCGAGGGCGGCCGGGTGCGCGGCGGACGTTACTGCTGCAGACCGGGGTACAGCGGGAAGGCCTCGGTAAGCACCTTGACGCGGGCGCGGAGGCCCTCGATGTCGGCGTCGGGCTTGAGCGCCTCGGCGATGACGTCGGCGACGACCGTGAACTCCTCGTCGCCGAAGCCACGGGTGGCCAGGGCAGGGGTTCCGATGCGCAGGCCGCTAGTGACCATCGGCGGGCGCGGGTCGAACGGCACCGAGTTGCGGTTGACCGTGATGCCGACCGCGTGCAGGGCGTCCTCGGCCTGCTGGCCGTTGATCGGCGAGTTGCGGAGGTCCGCGAGCACGAGGTGCACGTCGGTGCCGCCGGTGAGCACGTCGACGCCGCCGGCGCGCGAGTCATCCGCCATCAGACGGTCGGCGAGGATGCTGGCACCGCGCAGGGTGCGCTCCTGACGTTCCTTGAACTCGGGCTCGGCCGCGAGCTTGAACGCGGTCGCCTTGGCGGCGATCACGTGCATCAGCGGGCCGCCCTGCTGGCCGGGGAACACGTTGGAGTTGAGCTTCTTCGCCAGCGCCATGTCGCGCGAGAGGATCAGACCGGAGCGGGGACCGGCGAGGGTCTTGTGCACGGTGGTGGACACGACATCCGCGTAGGGAACCGGCGACGGGTGCAGGCCGGCGGCGACGAGTCCGGCGAAGTGGGCCATGTCGACCCAGAGCAGGGCGCCGACCTCGTCGGCGATGCTGCGAAAGGCCTCGAAGTCGAGGTGGCGCGGGTAGGCGGACCAGCCGGCGATGATGACCTTAGGCTTGGTCTCGAGTGCCGTCTCGCGCACGACCTCCATGTCGACCAGGAAGGTGGTCGGGTCGACGCCGTAGGCGACTGGATTGTAGAGCTTGCCGGAGAAGTTGAGCTTCATGCCGTGGGTGAGATGGCCGCCGTGGGCAAGTTCCAGACCGAGGATGGTGTCGCCGGGCGTCGCGATGGCCGAAAGCACGGCGGCGTTCGCGGTGGCGCCGGAGTGCGGCTGCACGTTGGCGTAGGCGGCGCCGAAGAGGGACTTGGCCCGGTCGATGGCGAGCTGTTCGGCGACGTCCACGTACTCGCAGCCGCCGTAGTAGCGGCGTCCCGGGTAACCCTCGGCGTACTTGTTGGTGAGCACGGAGCCCTGCGACTGCAGCACAGCGCGCGGCACGAAGTTCTCGCTGGCGATCATCTCGAGGTAGTCTCGCTGGCGTCCGAGCTCCTGCTCGAGAACGGCGGCGATCTCGGGGTCGACGACCTCCAGGGGCTCGTTGAATGTGGACCGCAGAACGGTGGATGGCACGGATTCGGGCACGGGGTCTCCTCAGACTACTTGTTTAACGACGTGATGATCAATCGTCGTGGCCCAGGCGTGCGGTCACTAACCGTGTCAGTCGCTCCCCGATGGTGACCCATCTTTCGTGCTACGCCAGTCGCGACAGGGTCGATCTTATCAGTCGGGCCGGGTGCCGAGCTCATCGATTATGAGCACATCGACACGCACATGGTGGGTGTCATAGGCGGCCCGGCCCACCATGTGCGCTGCGACCGGGGCGGTCAACGCCTGGAACACGACGATGGCCATGACGAGGGTGACGGTGCCCACGGTAAAGTTGTTCAGGGCGACGTCGGCCGTGATCGCCATGAGGCCGAAGATCTGCGGTTTGGTGGCGGCGTGCAGCCGCGATAGTACGTCGGGGAAACGGATGACGCCGATTCCGGCCGCGAGGCACATCACGGCCCCGGCGAGCACCAGGACAGCCGAGATCACGTCGCGCAGTTCGTCGGTCATTCGGTGTCCCGCACGGGCAGGAAGCGGGCGATGCTCAGCGAGCCGAGCACCGCGAAGAGGGCGAGGACCAGCAGCACCGGCAGCGTGTCGGTGTGCCGGTTGAATGCCATCTCCGCACCCATGGCGCAGATCACGGTCGCGACCAGGACATCCGAGGCGATCACCCGGTCCAGCACGGTCGGTCCCCGCACGATTCGATAGAGGGCGCACAGGGCACCGGCCCCGAACAGCACCCCGGCAATGACGGCAACGATGTGCATCAGGCGGTTCCTCCCCGCTTCAGTTTCTCATTCGCATGCTGGTCGCGTGCGCGCTGGTCTTTCTCACTCCGGTCCTCGCCGCTCACCCGGTGGAGCCGTTCCACGTCTTCCCGGGACCCGAGGGCCATCACGATCCGGCGCTCCTCGGCCAGCACGCCGTTCCGGAACCGCTCCACCTGTTCCGGATGCGCCACGTTCAGCACGTGCAGATAGAGGGTGGACTGCACCCGGTCCACATCGACCACGATCGCCCCGGGAACGATGGACGTCGACACCCCGGTCAGCGTCAGGATGAAGTCGCTGCGGGTGCGCAGGTGCACCGCCACGATCGCGTTGCTGGGTGTGTAGCGCGGGGAGAGCGCGAGGACGGCCACCTGCAGCGAGCCCCGGACGATGTCGAACCCGAGCCGGATCAGGTAGAGCACGGTGTACCACGGGTTAAGGCGCAAACCCAGCTCCACGGCCGGCAGGTAGAAGCCTACGGAGACGAGGGTGGCCAGCAGCGTGCCGGTGAGCAGGTTGAGCCAGGAGAACGAGCCCCAGAGCAGCATCCACAGCAGCACGAGCCCCAGGAACAGCGGCGCCTGGTTGGCGATGGCGACGAGGCGCTGCTTCGGGGTGCTCATGGCGTGCCGTTCGGGAAGACGGCGTCGATGTACGTGGCCGGGTTCTCGATGTTGGCCGCCGCGCGGGTGGTGAACGCGAACACCGGCCCGGCGAACACGGTGAGTGAGACGGTCAGCAGCAGCAGCGCCGTCGTCGCGCCGGTCATCAGCGGCGAGATGGTGCGCGTCGTGACCGTGCCCTCGTCGTCCGGGTCGTCCAGAAGCGCATCGAGCATCGGCGACTCGTAGTCCTCGACCTCGCCGGCCCCCCGCCAGAACGCGATGTTCCAGACGCGGGCCAGGGCGTAGAGCGTGAGCAGCGAGGTGGCGGCGCCGGCGCCCATCAGGATGTAGGTCACCGGTTCGGCGATGTCCGCGCCGGCCTGGAAGAGGGCGATCTTGCCGAGGAAGCCCGAGAACGGCGGGATGCCGCCGAGGTTGAGCGCCCCAACGAAGAACAGGAAGGCCACGAACGGCGCCGCCGTCAACAGTCCGCCGAGCCGGGCCAGCGAGGTGGTGCCGCCCACCCGCTCGATCAGCCCCGCGCAGAGGAAGAGGGTCGTCTGCACCGTGATGTGGTGCACGACGTAGAAGATGGTGGCCGCGATCGCCAGCGGCGTGCCCATCGCGATGCCGAAGATCATGTAGCCGATGTGGCTCACCAGCGTGAACGACAGCAGCCGCTTGATGTCCGCCTGCGCGAGCGCCCCGAGGATGCCCACGATCAGGGTCAGCAACGCCACCACCATCAGCGGCACCGACAGCGGGCTCTCGGGGAAGAGCAGGGTCTGGGTGCGGATGATCGCGTAGATTCCGACCTTCGTGAGCAGCCCTGCGAACACCGCAGTGACCGGCGCCGGGGCCGTGGGATAGGAGTCGGGCAACCAGAACGACAGCGGAAACACTGCGGCCTTCACGCAGAAGGCCAGCAGGAGCAGCAGGTTGAGGATCAGCTGCACGTCCGGCGGGAGGTCCGCCACCCGCTCGGCGATGAGCGCCATGGTGACGGTGCCCGTGGCCCCATAGATCAGGGCGATCGCGCTGAGGAACAGGATGGAGGAGACCAGGCTCACCACGATGTAGGTGACACCGACACGGATGCGCGCACCCGTTCCGCCGAGCGTCAACAGCACGTAACTAGCCGAGAGCAGCATCTCGAAACCAACGTAGAGGTTGAACAGGTCCCCCGCGATGAACGCGTTGAACAGCCCGGCCGCCAGCACGAGATAGGTGGGATGGAAGATCGAAACCGGGGTTTCCCGGTCTCCGTCCACGATGCCCTGCCCCACGGCGAACAGGAGCACGCCGAGCAGCATCAGCGCGGAGACCAGAAGCATGATCGCCGAGAGCCGGTCGACGACGAGCACGATGCCCCACGGCGCATCCCAGCCGCCCACGTGCACGACGGCGGGGCCGATCTGATCGACCTGCACCAGCAGGACCGCGCCGATGATCGCCACCAGCGTCAGGGCGATCACGCTGACCACGATCTGCTGGGGGCGACGGCGGCCGAGGGCGAGGGTCAGAGCGCTTCCGAGCAGTGGGGTGGTGACGACCAGAGGAACGAGGAGATTCATAGCTTCATCCCCTTGTCCGGCGCGTTGGCAGGGGCACCGAGCTCGCTCTCGCGCTCGCTCGCGTCGAGGTCTTCCTGGCTGGCTGCCTCGTCCTCGGTGACCGAGCGGAAGGACTCCTCCGTGCTTGCCACGGTCTCGGCCGCATGCTCGTCGGTGACCGTGTCACCCTCGTCGCCCAGCCGGGCCAGCCACCAGGACCGGTAGATCAGCGCGAGGATGAGCGCCGTGATGCCGAAGTTGATCACGATGGCGGTGAGCATGAGCACCTGGGGCACCGGGTCGACCATCGCAGCGTCGGCGGCCGTGCCGGTGACGATGGGCGCGTTGCCGGGGCGGCCGCTCATGATGAAGATCAGCAGGTTCGTGGCGTTGCCCACCAGCAGGAATCCGATCAGCACCCGGGTGAGACTGCGCTCCAGCATCACGTAGACGCCGGCGGCGTACAGGACCGCCATCACGATCACGAGGGTGAGGGAGGCGCTCATCCGGCTACCACCGCGCCCTGCTCGGACTGCGGGTGCGGCTCGGTCTCGCCGGCTTCCTGCTGTCGATCGACCTCGCTGCCGAGGCTGCGCAGGATGTCCAACACGAGACCGACCACGACCAGGTACACGCCGATGTCGAAGATGGTGGAGGTGCCGAAAGAGAGGGGGCCGAGCACGGGTACCGTGGTTTCGAAGTAGGCGGATTCCAGCGGGATGCCGCTGAAGAAGAGCGAGACCACGGCCATCCCGACCGCCAGCACGATGCCGAGCCCGAGGATCTTGCCGGGATCGACGGGTACCGCCTCGCCCAGCTCGTAGCGGCCTCCCGCGAGGTAGCGGGAGACGAGCGCCAGCCCGGCGATCAGGCCACCGGCGAAGCCGCCGCCGGGAGCGTTGTGGCCGGCGATGAGCAGGTAGACGGAGACGATCATGGCCGGGTAGAACAGCAGCCGCACGAGCACCTCGAGCATGATCGACCGGTCCTTCTCGGCAACCGTACGGCCGGCCAGGAGCCAGGACTGGCGAGTGACCGCATGCCCCTCGGAGGACGCGGCCGGGTCGGCGACGACCTTGCGACGGTGCGGCAGCGACCGGCGTTTGCGGGAATCGCGCAGCCGGGGCACGACCGCGTTGCGGCCCGAGACGAAGAGGAGGCTGGCGACGCCGGTGGCCACCACGATCAGCACGGAGATCTCACCCATCGTGTCCCAGGCACGGATGTCCACGAGCATCACGTTCACGATGTTGCGTCCGTGCCCCTCCTCGACCGCGAGGCGCGGAAGCTCCGCCGCGATGCTTGGGGCCTCCCGTGCACCGAGCGCGATCACGCCGATGGTGCCCATCACGGCGCCCACCAGCACGCCGATCAGCACGCGCCGCCGCCGGTGCATCGGCCGGTTGTGCTGGGCGATCTTCTGCGGCAGCCGGCGCAGCACCAGCACGAAGACGACGATGGTCATCGTCTCGACCAGGGCCTGCGTCAGGGCCAGGTCGGGAGCGCCGTGGAAGGCGAAGAACGCGACGAGGCCGTAGCCCGTGACGCCGGCCAGCAGCACGGCAGTGATGCGCTCACCGACGCGAGCCGCCATCACCGCCGCGATGCCCATGATGAGGGCGATCACGACCTGGCCCGGGTAGTCCCAGAGCACGACCTCCTCGGGCCAGCTGCGGTTGACGAAGGCCGCGAAGCCTAGGGCCAGCACGAAGACGACGAGGATGGTGGACAGGTACTGCGGCAACCCGCCCTGCTGGGCGAAGTGGGTGATGCGCGCCGCGGCCCGGTCGATGCCGCGCACGGTGGAGCCGTAGCCCTGACCGGCGTCGATGTAGGCCGGCACCGTGCCCTGCAGCCGGGCCACGCCCGGCCGCTTCCAGAACAGCACGGCGCCGAGCAGGAGAACAACGGCACTCAGGGCGAGCGCCGGTTCGAAGCCGTGCCAGAGCGCGAGGCGGTAGTCGCCGCCGCCGGGAACGGTGTCGGCGTAGGAGACCAGCACCGGGTCGAGCAGGAAGACGAGGGGGCCGAGCAGGAGGGTGGCCACGGCGAGCAGTCCCGGCGCCAGCTGGAAGTCCCAGCGGGCGGGGTGCAGGGCGGTGTCTGCGAGGCTGACCCGGGTGCCGAAGGCACCCCAGAAGAAGCGGGCGCTGTAGGCGACCGTCAGCACGGAGCCGACCACGGTGCCGACCAGGGCCACCCAGCCCCATCCGTCGCCGGCCAGGCCTGCCTCGAGGAATGCCGTGAACACGGACTCCTTGGCGACGAAGCCGAGCAGCGGCGGGATACCGGCCATAGATGCGACCGATAGCAGGGCGATCACGGCCAGCACGGGCGCGTTGCGCCCCACGCCGGAGAGCTGTCGCCAGTCGCGGGTGCCGGCCCGGTGGTCGATGATGCCGACGGTCAGGAACAGCGCCGACTTGTAGAGGGCGTGGGCGAGGAGCAATGCCACCCCGGCGAGCGCGGCGTCCCGGGTGCCGAAGCCGACGACGACCATCAGGAACCCGAGCTGGCTGACCGTGCCATAGGCAAGCACCAGCTTGAGGTCGTACTGGCGCAGCGAACGCCACGCGCCGACCAGCATGGTGACGACGCCGAGGGTGACGAGCACCGGCATCCAGCCCGGCGTGTCGGCATAGCCGGGGGCGAGGCGCGCCACCAGGTAGATGCCGGCCTTGACCATCGCCGCCGCGTGCAGATAGGCGCTCACCGGGGTGGGCGCCGCCATCGCGGCCGGCAGCCAAAAGTGGAAGGGCACGAGCGCGGACTTAGACAGCGCGCCGACCAGGATGAGCAGCACCGACCAGGTGGTAGCCGGGCCGGTGACGGGGTCGGAGACGATCGCTGCGAGCGACGTGGTTCCGGCCTCCACCGCGAGGATGACGACCCCGACGAGCATGATCAACCCGCCGAAGGTGGTCACCAGCAACGCCTGCAGGGCGGCGCCGCGGCTCGCCCGTTTGAACGTGTAATGCCCGATCAAAATGTAGGAGAGCACGCTCGTGATCTCCCAGAAGATGAACATGACGACGATGTCGTCGGATGTCACCAGGCCGTACATCGCGCCGGCGAACGCCAGCAGGACCGCGGCGAAGCGCCCGAGCGCCGGCTCGTCGGCGCTGAAGTAGCGGGCGCAGTAGACCAGCACGAGCGCGCCGACCCCGGTCACGACGAGGGCGAGCAGCCAGGTGAGGGTGTCGACGCGGAATGAGAGCGAGATACCCAACGCGGGAATCCACGGGACGCTCTCGGTGATCGCTCCGCCGCTCGACACGGCCCGGGTCTGGGTGAGGGTATAACCGAAGACAGTCGCGGGGAGCAATGCGATGACGTAGAAAACACGCAGCGAGAGCCACCGCGTGAGGATCGGGGTGAGCGTGGATAGGGCAACAAAGGTCAGGAGGATTGTCGCCATGCGGCCTCCCGGCTCTCGTGAAGTCAGAATATCGAGTCAGTCTACCGGAGGCCGTGGACGCCGACCCCGTGCGGGGGCGGCTAGGGTTGGCCAAAACCGGATCTATCGGAAGAGCCCCATGACGCGTGCAAGCCGGAAGCCACAACTCCCCCTTAAACCTGACCACCCCGAATACCACGGTCGTGGCGTGGAGACGCCGTTCGAGCACATCTCGGACGCCCTCAATGTGCACGAGGATGAGGGGCTGCACAAGGGCCTCAAGGCCCGCCAGGTGCAGATGATCGCCATCGGCGGGGCCATTGGCACCGGCCTGTTCCTCGGGGCAGGCGGACGCCTGGCCATCGCCGGGCCCTCCCTAGTCTTCGTGTACGCGATCTGCGGTTTCTTTGCGTTCCTGATCCTGCGCGCGCTCGGCGAACTCGTGCTGCACCGCCCCTCGTCGGGCTCGTTCGTCTCCTACGCCCGCGAGTTCTTCGGCGAGAAGACGGCATTCGTCACCGGTTGGCTGTACTGGCTGAACTGGGTGATGACCGCCATCGTCGACGTCACGGCCGTGGCGCTGTACATGAACTTCTTCGCGAAGTACTGGGCACCCTTCGGTGATGTGCCGCAGTGGCTGTACGCGCTCGCCGCCCTCGCCGTCGTGCTCTCCCTGAACCTTCTGTCAGTGAGCGTATTCGGCGAACTCGAGTTCTGGTTCGCGCTGATCAAGGTGCTCGCCATCGTGGCCTTCCTGCTGGTCGGCACCTGGATGGTCATCTTCGGCACGCCGATCCCCGGCCAGGAGACGGGCTTCAGCCTGATCGGGGACAACGGGGGCTGGCTGCCGAACGGGCTGATCGCATCCGTTCTCGTGGTGCAGGGCGTCATCTTCGCCTACGCCTCGATCGAGCTGGTCGGCACGACCGCCGGGGAGACCCAGAACCCGGAGAAGGTGATGCCGAAGGCGATCAACACCGTCATCATTCGCATCGCCGTCTTCTACGTGGGCTCGATTTTGCTGCTCTCCCTGCTGCTGCCCTACACCGCGTACAAGGCCGGCGAGAGCCCATTCGTCACGTTCTTCGGCACCATCGGCGTCGGCGGCGTCGACGTGATCATGAACCTGGTTGTGCTCACCGCGGCCCTGTCCTCGCTCAACGCGGGCCTGTACTCGACCGGGCGCATCCTGCGGTCGATGGCGCTGGCGGGATCGGCGCCGCGCTTCGCCGGCAAGGTGAGCCGCACGGGTGTGCCGTTCGGCGGCATCCTGCTCACCGGCGTGGTCACCCTGCTGGGCGTCGCCCTGAACGCCGTCGTGCCCGACAAGGCCTTCGAGATCGTGCTGAATATGGCCGCCATCGGCATCATCAGCGCCTGGGGCATGATCGTGCTCTGCCAGCTGCGCCTGCACGCCTGGTCGAAGCTCGGCATCCTGCGGCGACCGGCGTTCCGGATGTTCGGAGCACCGTATTCGGGGTACGCCAGCCTGGTCTTCCTCGTCGCCGTGCTCGTGCTGATGGCCTTCGACTGGCCGGTCGGCACGCTCACGATCAGCTCGCTCGTGATCATCATCCCGCTGCTGATCGTGGGCTGGTACGCCTGCCGCGGCCGCATTCTCGAGATCGCGAGCGCCCGCGAGGGGTTCACCGGCCAGGTGCCGATCCTTCCCAGCCGCCCGCTGTCGGACCAGCTGCGGGGCGCCGACCGGAAGGACGCCGACCGCGAGGAGTAGCCGCCACGCCACCGATCGCCGATTCCCCCATGCGTGGAGCCGGGGCGGCTAGCATGGCCGACTGATCACTGCGCGGCAGATTGCCTCGCGATTTACGGAGAACTCTATGACCACCGAATCGGTGTGGCTGCCACCCCGCTCGCTCGCCCTCCTGATCGAGGAACTCGCTGTGCTGGGCAGCGACCCCACCCCGAACGCGGCCACGTCCGAGCGAATCCGGGAGCTGCGCACGACCCTCCGCCAGGCCGAGGCCTCGGTCAAACCGGACGACGGCCTGGTCGAGCCCGGGATGAGGATCACCGCGATGCTCTCCGGCGACACCCGGGCGACCGTGTTCCTCCTTGGCGAGCGTGAACTTGTCTCCCTCGACCCTGAAGTGAAGGTAGACGTGTACTCCCCCTCGTCACCGATCGGCCAGGCCATCATCGGAACCCACGTCGGCGACACCGTCGCGTACACGACGCCGACCAACGTCAGCATCCAGATCGAGATCCTCGCAGCGGTCCCGTACACCGGCGGCCGGTGAACCGACACGATTGAGAGGTGCGGATGCTTCCGCGCCCCTCAATCGTGTCGTCTCAGCCGTTTCAGGTCGACACGCCGCCGGTCAGGCCGCCCGGCGGCGCACGACGACGTCGCTGACGATCACCAGCACGAAGGCCAGCACCAGGATTCCGACGTAGACCAGCGGCACGGCCTGCATTCCGGCCGAGCCGAGCAGCGCGGCTCCGAGAAGGGCGCCACCGCCGATCCCGGCGTTGAACGCGGTCGTGTAGATGGCGCTGGCGGTGTCACGGATGCGGAGCGAGGCCGTACGCAGCAGCCGCGTCTGCAGCAGCGGCGGCAGCATGCCGAAGGCCAGACCCCAGAGCACGAAGGCGGTGATGGCAACCGGCAGCGTCGCCGCGAAGAGGGCCAGCACGGTCACGCTCAGCGCCGACACGGCGATGCCGATGACGAGCCCGAGCTGCGGCCGGGGGCCGAAGACCGTGCCGGAGAGCACCAGGCCGACCGCACCGGCAATCCCATAGGCGAACAGGAGCGGGGCGACCGCGCCGGAGTCCACGCCCATCTCGTCGATCAGGAACGGGGCGATGTACGTGTAGAACGTGTAGTGCCCGACCATGGTCAGGCCGGTGATCACGGAAAGCAGGATCACGGCGCGCATGGTCGGGTCGCGACGCGGTTCAGCGATAGCAGTGGCGGCATGTGCGGCGGCGGCCCCCGCGTTGCCGGCCGCGGTCGGATCGCTTGCCGCGGCATCCGTCACACGAGCACCATAGTGCGACACCGGCGGCAGGAACCGCCAGACGACGACCGCGCCGATCAGCATGAGGGCGGCGAGGGCCAGGAACGACAGCCGCCAGCCGAGCAGGTGCCCGGCGGCGGTGGCGATGGGCACCCCGAACACGAAGGCGAGCGTGCCGCCCGAGACGGTGATGGCCACGGCGCGGCCGATCTGTTCCCGCGGCACGAGGTGCGCGGCGTAGGCGCCGACGACGGCCCAGAACAGGCCGTGGGCCATTCCGCCGATGATGCGCCCGCCGACCATGAAGGCGTAGTTGGGGGCGATGGCGGTGAGCACATTGCTGATCGCCAGCACCACGAGCACGAGCACAATCAGACCGTGCCGCGGCAGGCGGCGGGTGAGGTGGGCGAGCGAGGTGCTCGTGAGCACCACGGTGAACGCGAACCAGGAAACGAGCAGGCCGACCTGTCCCTCGGTGACCCCGAGCGCCCGGCTCATGTCGGGTAGAAGGCCCGTCGGAAGCATCTCGGAGGTGACGGAGAGGAAGACGGCGGCGGCCAGGGCGAGTAGGCCCACCCAGGGGAAGGGTCGGGCGGCGGCCGCGATGCTCTCCGGCGCGTGCGGCGCTTCCAGCGCTTCAAGCGAGGGCAGGTTGATGGGTGCGGTGAATGACATGGCTCTGTGGCTCACAGACGGGAACAGGGGCAGCGCGGGTGTGCCGCGGGCCGGTCCGGATCGACTGCGCGCCGACGTGCGCGCCCGGGGCCGGCGTGCTGCGCCGACCGCTTTCCAGCCTAGCCGACGGGCCGAGTGTGCGGCAGGGGGCCGGTAACCTAGTCCGATGACCTCTTCCCTTGCACCGAACCCGCGCCACCATTGGGTGATCACTCTCGTCTGCGTCGACCAGCCGGGTATCGTGCACGCGGTCAGCGGCGCGATCGTGCGGGCGCGCGGCAACATCACCGAGAGCCAGCAGTTCACCAGCGCCGACACCGGCCGGTTCTTCATGCGGCTGCAGGTGGAATCCGCGGCGAGCCGGGCTGATCTCGAGGACGAGCTCGCCCCGGTCGTGCGCAGATACGCCATGGAATCCGTCATCGATATCGTCGGGCGTCCCAAGCGCACCCTGATCCTGGCCTCGACCGCCGGAAACTGCGTCAACGATATGCTCTTCCGCCAGCGCGGGGGTCAGCTGCCTATCGAGGTTCCGCTGGTGCTGAGCAACCACGGCACGCTGCGCGACCTGGTCGGCTTCTACGGGGTGCCGTTCGAGTCGCGTCCGGTGACGGATGCCGCCGGCAAGGCGGCCTTCGAGGCTCGCGTCGTCGATGCCATCACCGAGCACGACATCGAGCTCGTGGTGCTCGCCCGGTATATGCAGATCCTCTCCCCCGCACTCTGCACGCTGCTGGAAGGCCGCGCCATCAACATCCACCACTCCTTCCTGCCCGGGTTCAAGGGCGCCAACCCCTACAAGCAGGCGCACGCCCGCGGGGTGAAATTGATCGGGGCGACGGCCCACTTCGTCACGGGTGACCTCGACGAGGGTCCGATCATCGAGCAGAACGTCGTGCGGGTGGACCACTCGCGCAGCCCGGCCGAACTCGTCGCCATCGGACAGGACGAGGAGAGCCGCACCCTGACCCAGGCGGTCACTTGGTTCGCCGAGCACCGGGTCCTGCTCGACGGCGCCCGCACCATCATCTTCAGGTAGCCTCCCGCCTCTCGGTAGGATGGGGCGAGTGACCGATACGAGCGCGACGACCAGTACCAGCCCCAACGACATCGTGCGCTTCCTGCTCGAATTGTTCGCGTTCATCAGCCTGGGCATCTGGGGCTTCACCGCGTGGCCGCTGCCGTGGCCGGGCATGCTCATGGGCATCCTGGCCCCTGCCTTCGCCATTGTGCTCTGGGCGCTGTTCCGCTCGCCCAAGGCGGTCTTCCGCCTAGACCCGTTCGGCAAGGCCATCGTCGAGATCAGCGTCTTCGGGGCCGCCGCGCTGGCCTGGTGGGACCTCGGCCTGCCGCTGGTCGCCGTGATCTTCGCCCTGGTGGCCACGGTCAGCGGCGTCATCTCGGGCCGCGCAGAACTGCATTGAGGGCGGCCGCCGCACAGTCAGGCTGCCTTGGCTCGAACGGCGCCGGAAAGACGTCGACCATCCGGTTGCTGTTAGGCATGCCGTGGCCGACAACCGGGCAGGCGCCGATGCCCGAGGCACCATTGACCTCCTGGTCTCCAACCCGATCGGGCGCTGCCAGTTGCTCCTGGCGAAGTTCGCGACCCTCCCGCTGGGCACCATCCTGCTTGCCGAGGGGACCGGAGTCTGCCTGGTCGTGCTCGGCACCGTGGCCGAGATGAGGTTCCCGAAGGATAACGTGGCAACCGCGATGCTGCACCGGGAACTGCTCGGGGAGAGTCGGTGCGCTGGCGCTGGCGGCCGCATCGGGCAGAACCGTGCAGAACCGGTTTGAGCCGGGTTGAGCCGGGTTGAGCCGGGTTGAGCCGGGAGGATCCCGGCCCCAAGGTTCCCCTGACGTCGGCCGAGCTTGTCAGACCAGGTGACGAACCCTCCCAAGGTTCCCCCGACGCTGGTCGAGCTTGTCAAGACCCGGCGACCGGTCCTCCGGAGGTTCCCGCGACGCTGATCGAGCCTGTCGAGACCAAGGGCCAGACCCCCGCCCTACATCCCGGTCCTCTTGCTCTGCAATACAATACGCGTCTGCTCCGGGTCGACTTCCGCCGGTGGACGCAGCCAGTACTGGGTTTTGGTGCGGGTTATCTTCCAGTGCTGATTATGCAGCAGCAAATGGTGCGGGTGGCACAGCAGCACTCCGTTGGCGAGGTCGGTGTATCCATTGTCCGTGAGCCACTCACTGATGTGGTGGGCCTCGCTCTAGGCCGGTGATCGGTCGCAGCCGACCCAAAGGCATCCGCCGTCACGCACTGCCATCGTGGCGCGCTCTGCCTCGGTGAAGAGTCGTTCGTCACGGCCGACGATCTGACCGTCTTCCTCGAATTTGATGCCACGGGTGCCGGTGTCGCAGAGCAACCGGTCGATGGTGTCCTGCGAGATCGGGACCGGGTTGCCCTCGATCTGCCCGTGCGCGGCGGGTTCGGCCGCCTGATCCGGCCCGGTCTGCCCGGCCGGAACCGGAGCCGGCTGCCCGGCCTGCCCGGTCTGCCCGGCCTGCACCGTCTGCCCCGTCTTGAGCGCCTTTTCGGTCACGATCACGCGCACCGAGGGGTGTCGCCCGCCGAACACGCGGCCGGGGTCGGCCTCGCCGGCGATCGTGAGCAGCTGGACGAGCGAGTCCGCGTTGATCTGCTCGTTGCTGCGCGGGTCGGCCTGCATCTTCTCGGCCCAGGCGGCCCGCTCCTTATCGACGAATCGCACCCCGCCGCGGCGCGGGCCGGTGATGGAGTCAAAGGTCGAAAGCACGAACTCGCCGTCTTCGGGGGCGAAGAGGCCGTTCAGGCGCACGTTCCCGTTGCTGAGCCGGTAGACCTTCAGGTAGCGGGCGTCGTGGGCCTGCTTCTCCCGGGCGGCGATGCCGGCCTCGTCAAGGTGGTCACGCATCCGTCTTGCGCGTTTGAAGACCTCGTCGGCGTTCAACGTTGACACCTCGGCCAGCAGGGACTCCAGCGCCGCTACGTGCTTCTCGGCGGTGACGGCGGCGTCGATCTGGCCGAGGCCGCCGCGGATCGACTCGGCCGCGTCGACCGAGAGCGTGCCGGCGGTGACGGCCCGGGCGATCGGCGCCTGCCACGGCACCTTCGCGACGAATTCGGCGACCTCGGCGGCATCCGTGTCGGGCGACGAGAGCGCCTCCTTGACCAGCTTCTCGGCCGCCTCGGTGTCGGCCATCATCGTGCCGACTGCGACCAGTTTGTAGGCGTCACCCTTGGACGAGCCCGTCCAGTTCTGGATCAGGGCTTCCGGGGACAAGTACCCCTGCTGCGCGGCAAACCCCGAATGGCCGAGCTCCGGCCTCGAACGGTCAGCAATGGTTGCGGCCATCAACGCGGCATAGGTGTCGAGCAGACGGCGGGCGCATGCGATTCGCTTCTGGCCGGCCGGCGCCTCGGCGTCGGGAAGGGCTGCGAGGTCGGCGCTCGAGGAACCCAACAGCGCGACGGCGTCGGCCGCCTGCCTGAGGTCTTCCGCGAGGTTCGTCATGTTACGACGATACCTCGTTGCGCACATGAAGTCGAGTGTCTGTCACTATTTATTGGTGACAGTTTCGTAGCTGTATTCGACCCCTCTCGGGGCGGGACTACGCCGGGCGGGCCTGCCGCGGCATCCGCAGTGCGTAGACAGAGGTCGCGAAGAACAGCAAGGCGCCGACGCCGAAGGCGACCGGATAGGAGGCGCTGTCAACGAGAAACCCGGCCGCGAGCGGGCCGACGATGGCACCCAGGTCGGAGAACATCGAGAAGACCGACACGGGTCGACCACCACCGGCGCCGGCCGCGTCGCCGACGGATGCGGCCGGGGCGGTGCCCATGAACGCCGAGGCCACGCCGTAGAGGCAGAGCAGTATGGTGAGCACGATGATGTTGGGTGAGAACGGGACCGCGAGGATGGTCAGCCCGGCAACCAGGAACGCCCCGATGATGGCCGGGCGACGGCCCACAATGTCGACGAACCGCGCGGCCGGCGCGAGTGCCACCGTCTGGGCGACGGCCGCGAAGGCGAAGGCGATGCCGGTCCAGGCGGTCGGACCCCGCAGCACCTCGACGACCAGCACGGGGATCAGCGCGTTGCGCACGCCGAACGAGTTCCAGCCGGTGGAGAAGTTGGCGATGCACGCCGCGCGGAACCGGGTGTCCCGCAGCACCGTTCGGAACGGGATGCGCTCGGGCGCCGGGCCGGCCGCGGCGACGACCCCACCCCGCACCGGGCGCAGCAGCACGAGCCCGAGGATGCCGGCAACGGCGAGTGTCGCGGCGTAGAAGAAGAACGGCGCGGTGAGCGAGATCGTGGCGAGGAGTCCGCCGAGCGCGGGGCCGGCCATCCCGCCGAGCAGGAACCCACCCTGGTAGAACCCGATGGCCCTGGCCCGGAATCCCGGTGCCGTGGAGCCGAGCAGGAGAGTCATGGCCGCCACCGTGAACATGGCCGAACCGACGCCGCCGGCTCCGCGCAGGAGCAGCAGCTGCGGATAGTTCTGGGCCACGCCGACCAGCCCACTGGAAACGGCGACGATCCCGATGCCGGAGGCCAGGATCACGCGTTCGCCGGCCCAGTCGATCAGGCGCCCGGTGAACGGGCTGGAGACGAAGCGCATCAGCGCGAACGCGGAGACGACGGCGCCGATTTCCAGGTAGCCGACCCCGAAGCTGCGCACGTAGACGGGCAGCACCGGCACGACAACGCCGAAGCCCACCATCACGAAGAACGCGATCACGCCGAGCACGTAGACCTCTCGGGACAGCCGCGGCAGGCTCACGCCGAGGGTCTCGCCGCCTCGGCGCATTCGTGCGAATCGCATTCCCTCAGGGTAAGCCTTCGCTCGGTGTCCGTCCGCCGCCCGCCCAGAACCGCACCCTGACGAATTCGACGGAGATTTTGCCCAAAACGGGTTCGAAACAGCTCGCAAGCGGCCTCGTGTCGCAAAATCTCCGTCGAATTGGTTCGACGCCGGACGCAGCGGGCGAGTCCGACCTCGCTGACGAACCTGGGGGCCGCTAGTTCTCCACCGCCACGACCGTGGAGAAGCCAGTGTCGCCGTAGCGCACCAGCCCGAGGTAATCCGTGCCCGCGGCCAGACCACTCCACGAGGCCGTGTAGGTCGCTTCAACGCCCTGCACTCCCGGGAGAGGGTTCGGGGCAACGGTGAACGCTCCGGCGCCGGCACCCGGCGCGACCGTGAAGGTGGTCAGGTCGTACCGGTCGGTGCCACTGAAGACCGACGCGACAACCTGGTAGTACCCGGCCGTCGGGTTCAGCAGGTCGACGTGTTCGTCCGTCGCCGCCGTGGCCGACTGCCAGCCTTCGATCGGCGTGCCGCCCTTGCCGCTCAATCGGTTGACCACCAGGTCAAGGTCGGCGGCGTCGGTTAGTGAATCAAGGTCGAAGCGCTGCAACACCGTTCCCGCCGGAACCTGCACGGTGAAGACGATCTCCGTTCCGGGGAGCCCCGTTCCGGTGTAGGCCTTGCCCGGGCCGCCCTTCTTCTCTCTGAGCAGCACGCCGGCCGCGAGGCCGTCGGTCGCCAGGGGGATGTCGGCTGTCGTGCCGGGCGTCACGCGGATGCCGACGGAGCCGGCCAGACCGGTTCCGTCGGCGGTGATCGGCGACTCGAGGGTGACGGGCTTGACCGCCACCGGGCTGTGCACGACGGTCGCGCCGCTGGTCCAGCTGAGCGAGCCGGTCGCGAACGTGTCGACGGGCGCATCCGTTCGGGAGAACGTCGCCGTGTAGGACTGAGTCTCCCCTGCCGCGCCGAAGGTCAGCGTGGACGGCTCGATCGTCACGTCGATGCCGGCGAGGCCGGACACCGAGGCGTCGAAGGTGCCCGCCTGGGTCGACGTCACCGTGCGGGTGATCGTCTCCGGCCGGGTGAGCGAACCGATGCCGATCGAGGCCAGGTTGAGGTTCGACGGGTCGACCGCGGTGACGGCGTCCAGGCCGCCCCCGGTGTAGCCGGCGCCCTTGATGTAGGACATCCAGTCGCTCTCCCCGTTCAGGTAGACGAGTCCCGGTCTGAAGAACTTCGTCGGGTCGATGTGGCCGGCGCCCTGCAGAAACGGGTCGGTCACGGCAGCGCCGGAGCCGGTGACCGTGTTGTAGGCGGTGGTCATGAAGGCCGATTTCACCTCGGCCGGGCTCGCGCTCGGCGTCTGGCCCAGGTAGAGGGCGGCAAGGCCCGCCACGTGCGGCGACGACATAGACGTTCCGGACAGGAACTGGTACGTGCCTGCCGCGCCCGCAGCGTTGGCACCGCCGGCGAGAATCGCAACCCCGGGCGCCGAGACGTCCGGCTTGATGATGTCACTGCCGTCGGCAAGTACCGGTCCGCGCGAGGAGAACCCGGCGACCTGCGGGGTGGGCGGAGTGGTCCCGAGCGCATTGCCCGGCGTGAGGGTCACGGTCGCCCCGGCGGTGCCTGCGTAGGCGAAGGCCGTGGCGAACGCTTCGGCGTTGAGGTGCACCGTCGGCACCGCGTGCTGGTCGAGGTCGAGCGAGCTGGCCGTCTTGTTCACCAGCACCATGCCGATACCCCCGGCACGCTTCACCTCGACGGACTTGGCGACCCGGTCATAGACGCCGCGCTGACAGAACACGATCGTGCCGGTCACCTTGGCCGGGTCGAGCGAGTTCGGCCCGCAGAGCAAGGGGTCTGTTCCGCGCCGGGCGGCGACGAGGTCACCGCGCACCAGCGCACCGGTCACGCCGACGGCAGGGACCGTGATCGAGCCGCCGCCATAGGCAGGGCCGCTGCCGAGGGTGGCGGTGGCCTCGTAGCTCGGAATGGTGCTGGCCGCCACGGTGGTGATCCACGGCGACGCGTTATCGAGCGTGGAGGCGTCGGGACCGGCGTTACCGGCCGACGCCGCCACGAAGATGCCGGCGGATGCCGCGCCCAGGAAGGCGACGTCGGTGGCGGAGACCGTGGTCTGGGCCGCACCGCCGCCGATCGAGAAGTTGATCACGTCGACACCGTCGGCCGTGGCCTGGTCGATCGCCGAGAGGAGGTCGCTGGTGGCGCATCCGTCGTCGTCCTGGCTGACCGGGTCGGGGCCGGACCAGCAGACCTTGTACGCGGCGATCTTCGCCGCGGGCGCAACGCCCGAGATGGTGCCGAAGTCGATGCCACCGACCGACGCGCCGACGGCGTGGTTGCCGGCTGCGGTGCCGCCGGTGTGTGAGCCGTGGCCGTCGCCGTCGCGCGGCGAAAGGTACTCGCCGACGCTTTCGGCACCGATCCGGGAGGCGCCGAACCCGTCGACGTAGTACCGGGCACCGACGATTTTGGTGCTGCAGTCGTCTGCGGTGAACTGCACACCCACGACGCAGGCGCCGGTGAAGGTGCCGCCGTCGGACTTGCCGAAGCGGATGCCGCCGTCGGCCGTGCGAAACGGAGCGTCGCCGAGATCGGTGCCGAGGGGGTCGCCGGCGAAGGACCCGTTCTCCGGGGCGATGCCGGTGTCGATGATACCGACGACGACGCCGGCGCCGGCCGCGTCAACGCCGCCGACCGCGTCCCAGACCCCGCCGACGCCGGCGGCGTCACCGAGCCCGAGGAAGTCGGTCGAGGACTGCGCCGTGACCCGGCGGATCGCGTCCTTCTCGACGGCGAGAACCTCTCGGTTCGCGGAGAGCGCGGCGGCCTGGACCGCGGTGAGTTCGGCGGCGAATCCGTTGAGTGCGGTCGTGTAGGAGACGCTGACGCTCACCCCGGCGGCCGCGGCGACCCTTCTCTGCTCGGTTGCGAGGTGCGCGGCGTAAGCGGTCGCGTTCTTCGAGCTCGCGTCGAGCTGCCGGCCCGGGGCCGGCTTGGTGGCGTCGAAACCGGCGACGCCGCCGGAGTAGGCGGCGACCGCGCTGGCGGCCAGCGTGACGACGTAGCGGCCGGCCTCGAAGGCGGTGGCCGGTTTTTCAATGGCCAACCGCGGAGCCTGCTGCGGTGCGGCGCCGGCTGCGACGGTGCCGCCGACGAGGGCCGCGGTAGCCACCAGCCCGACGGTCAGGGCCACCGCGGTGGCCCTGCACAGTGCGCGCGGCGGCCGGGGGTCGAGGTCCCAGGGTGAGAAATGCCGATTTCGTGAGTTCACGTGCATCATCCAATCCGTTCAACGACGAAAGGTTGACCCCCAACGGAGGCACATGAACTTGAAGCTAGCTGAATTCGACCTCAGACTGTGCAACTTGCACGCGTTGACACCTGAACTGGGGGCATCCAGCACAGTAGGGTGACGCGACTCAGCGACTCAGCGACTCAGCGACTCAGCGACTCAGCGACTCAGCGCGCCGGCCGCCGCCGGCTTGCGAGCGGCGATCTGGGCCTGCACCGAGGCGTCCCGGCGGCCGCCGATCGCCCGCAACGCGTTCAGGATCGTGGCCAGGTCGACGAATTCCTGCAATAGTGCTCCCGCGGTGGCGGGAATGAAGCCGAACGCGGCCAGGACCATCAGGCCGAGGCTCAGAGCGATGCCGAGCCAGATGCTCTGCAGCGCGATCCGGATGGTGTCCTGGCCGATCGCGACCGCGCGGGCCGCGCGGGTCAGGTCGTCGATCAAGATGACGACGTCGGCCGATTCGCTCGCGGCCGTGGCCCCGCGGGCTCCCATGGCGATACCGACGTCGGCGACGGCCAGCACGGGTGCGTCGTTCACCCCGTCGCCGACCATGATCACCGGGCGGTGGGCCAGGCCACGCACGGCGTTGACCTTGTCGGCGGGCAGGCAGTCCGCCTGCACCTGCTCGATCCCCACCAGCGCCGCGATGTGCTCGGCGGTGGGCCGAGCGTCGCCGGTGAGCATCACGGTGTCCCGCAGGCCGAGCGCCCGCAGATCCGCCAGAGTCTGCGGTGCGTTCTCCCGCAGCGTGTCACTGGCGACGATGCTGCCGGCGAAGCGCCCGTCGACGGCGATGTAGATGGCCAGTTCGCCGCCCTCGATCGGGGCGGCCACGGCATCCGTCGCCCGTTCCCGGATGAACGACAGCTTGCCCACGGTGACCTCGCGGGCGCCCAGCCGGGCCACGACGCCGTGCGCGGGAACCTCGTTCGCGGTCTCCGACCCGATCAGCTCCAGCCCGCGGGTCTGTGCCGCCGCGATCACGGATGCCGCGAGCACGTGCGACGAGTACTGCTCCGCGGACGCGGCGAGTACGAGCAACTCGTCCTCGTCGAAGCCGGGCTCGGGAAGCACGCGGGCGATGGTGGGGCTGCCGTGGGTGAGCGTGCCGGTCTTGTCGAAGACCACGGTTTTGGCCCGAGAGAGCATTTCGAGCACCCCACCGCCCTTGACGATGATGCCGTTGCGGGCGGCCCGGCTCATGCCGCCCATGAAGGCGACCGGTGCGGAGATCAGGAGTGGGCAGGGGGTCGCCACCACCAGCACCTCGGCAAACCGGGCCGGGTCGCCGCTGACGATCCAGGCCAGGGCGGCGATCGAGAGCGAGACCGCAGTGAACGGCACGGCGTAGCGGTCCGCCAGGCGCACCACGGGGGCCTTGCTGGCCGATGCCTCTTCGACCAGCGCGATGATCTGCTGGTACTGGCTGTCCGCGGCGGTCGCGGTGGCTCGGATGGTGGCGGCAGCCTGGCCGTTGATCGACCCGCTGAGCACGGCGTCGCCGGCTTCGCGCTCGACCGGGAGGCTCTCCCCGGTGAGCGAGGACTCGTCGAAGACTGCGCTGACTGAGACCAGAGCGCCGTCGACCGGCACGATCTCGGCAGGGCGAACGAGAAGCAGGTCGCCCGGCCGCACGTCGGTGGCCGGCACGTCCTCGACCTCGCCGTTTCCGGTGTCGGTATCGGTATCGGTGCCGGTGTCGGTATCGGTGCCGGCGCCGGCGCCGAGCCGGTGCGCGATCTGCGGGGCCCGCTGGAGCAGGGCGTCGAGCTCGCGCTTGGCCCGGTTCACGGCGAAGTCTTCGAGGGCCGCGCCTCCGGTGAGCA
This sequence comes from Cryobacterium sp. Hz7, assembly GCF_004402815.1. Lineage (NCBI taxonomy): Bacteria > Bacillati > Actinomycetota > Actinomycetes > Micrococcales > Microbacteriaceae > Cryobacterium > Cryobacterium sp. Hz7. The sequence continues at coordinate 32,178 of NZ_SOFB01000009.1, read as the reverse complement.
TCAGCACGATGATCAGGGTGGCCACGTATTCGCCCACCAGCACCGTGGCGACGATGGCCGTGATCGCGAGCACGTCGACACCGAGGGTGCCGCCCAGCAGCCGTCGTACCATGCCGATCGTTTCGTAACCGGCGACCAGCAGGCCGAATCCACTGAACAGCCAGCGCACGGCATCCGTCTGACCGCCCAGGGCGAGCACCGCGCCGATGAGCCCGAGCAGCACGGTCGTGGCGACGAGCGGGTAACGACGAACGGCGGCGACCAGAGACGACATGGTCATATTCTTGCCTCACTCGCCGGCCACCGCCAGCAAGGAAAGCCTCCCCTCAGGGCCGGGAAAACCCGGAAAAACGCCTAAAAAAGGGCGGCAGCCTCACCCCGGGGGGGGGGGGTGAGACTGCCGCCCTGTCGCTGCGGGTTAGGCCATGCGGGCCTGGAGGTTCTCCGCGATGGCCGCGAGGAACTCCTCGGTCGTCTGGAAGGCCTGCTCCGGGCCCACGAGAAGCGCGAGGTCCTTGGTCATCTTGCCGCTCTCGACGGTCTTGATGACCACGTCTTCGAGCGTGTTGGCGAACTCGGCGAGCGCCGGGTTCCCGTCAAGCTTGGCGCGGTGCGCGAGGCCGCGGGTCCAGGCATAGATCGAGGCGATCGGGTTGGTCGAGGTGGCCTTGCCCTGCTGGTGCTGGCGGTAGTGGCGCGTCACGGTGCCGTGCGCGGCCTCGGCCTCGACGACCTTGCCGTCAGGCGTGGAGAGCACGCTGGTCATCAGGCCGAGCGAGCCGAAGCCCTGCGCGACGGTGTCCGACTGCACGTCGCCGTCGTAGTTCTTGCAGGCCCAGACGTAACCGCCCTCCCACTTCATGGCAGAGGCGACCATGTCGTCGATCAGGCGGTGCTCGTAGCTGAGGCCGGCCGCGTCGTAGCGGGCCTTGAACTCGGCGTCGAAGATTTCCTGGAAGATGTCCTTGAAGCGGCCGTCATAAGCCTTGAGGATCGTGTTCTTCGTCGACAGGTAGACCGGGTACTTGCGCTCGAGGCCGTAGTTCAACGACGCGCGGGCGAAGTCGCGGATGGAGTCGTCGAGGTTGTACATCCCCATCGCGACGCCGCTGCCGGGGGCCTGGAATACCTCGAACTCTTGCGGGGCCGAGCCGTCCTTCGGGGTGAAGGTCATGCTGAGCGTGCCCTCGCCCTCGAAGCGGAAGTTGGTGGCCTTGTACTGGTCGCCGAACGCGTGGCGGCCGATGATGATCGGCTTATTCCAGCCCGGCACGAGGCGCGGGATGTTCGAGATGATGATGGGTTCGCGGAAGATGGTGCCGCCGAGGATGTTGCGGATGGTGCCGTTGGGCGACGCCCACATCTTCTTCAGGCCGAATTCCTCGACGCGCGCCTCGTCGGGCGTGATGGTCGCGCACTTGACGCCGACGCCGTGCTTCTGGATGGCGCGGGCCGAGTCGATCGTGATCTGGTCGTCGGTCTCGTCGCGCTTTTGGATCGACAGGTCGTAATACTCGAGGTCGATGTCGAGGTACGGGTGGATCAAGGTCTCCTTGATCGCGTGCCAGATGATGCGGGTCATCTCGTCCCCGTCGAGCTCGACGACAGTGCCTTCAACCTTGATCTTCGCCAATGGAAATCTCCTCAGAATATCGGGGGGCAAGAATAGCCACACCGATTCTAGTGGAGCGACGTAACTATCTTGACATCGAGACAGTTTCCGGATCTTCCGGATGGGGCCACCCCCCACGCCCTGTCGTCCGAAAACCCGACTACCGGCCGGCTCCGGTGCACGTTAGCCTGTTCGCATGGGTGAACTACGACTGGAAGAACTGTCCGCGCGCAACATTGTCGCGGCGAACAGCCTGAGCCTGAAACCGGGTCAGGAGCAGTTCATCGCCCCCGTCTCCTACGCGGTCGCGGCGTCCGTCATCAACCCCGCGACCGCCTGGCAGCGCGTCGTTCTGCTGGACGGCGAGGTTGCCGGCTTCATTCACGGAAACTTTGACCCCGACTCACCGCACGAAGAATTCCGTGCCTGCATCTGGCGCATCAACGTGGACGCGGAGGCCCAGGGCAAGGGTGTCGGCAAGTTCGCCGCAGACGCACTCGCCGCCGAGGCCCGCAAGCGCGGCTTCGACCACATCACCGTGATCTGGGAACCCGGCGAAGAGGGGCCGGAGTCGTTCTTCCACCGCCTGGGCTTCAGCGACATCGGCCAAACCGTCTACGGCGAGATTATCGGCGCATTGCAGCTCTGACTCGCAGCCGATGACGGATGCCGGCACCCGGGAACCTGCCTTCGTCACGCACGTTCTCGGAATCGTGGAGTCGATCCCGGCCGGTCGCGTGATGACCTACGGTGATGTCGCGGCCGTGCTCGGCTCCCGTGGGGCCCGCCTGGTCGGGCAGATCATGGCGCGCCACGGCGCCGCGCTGCCCTGGTGGCGTGTGATCCGGGCCGGCGGACGCCCGCCGATCGGGCACGAGGAGCGCGCGCTCCCCCACTACACCGCGGAGGGCACCCCGTTGAAGGCCGGGGCATACGGCTACCGCATCGATTACGCGGCGGCGCGCTGGAGCCCCGCATAGCGATCACCGCCCGGGGTTGCCCGCAATGCTTGGTTCGAGGCTGCGCCGGATGCTACCGTTTTTCATGGACAGCGAAAGCACAGCCGCACACACCGCCCTCGATCCCGTCGTCACCGACCCGGGCGCCTACCGAGTACTGCTTGAGAACGACCGCGTTCGAGTGCTCGAGTTCCTCGACGCTCCCGGCGATGAGACCAATCCCCACGAGCATCCCGACAGCGTCATGATCACGCTCAGCGCCTACGCCCGGCGCCTGTCGTCGGAGGGCCGCGAAATCGACGTCGAGCTGCCCGCCGGCGAGACCCGCTGGCTGCCGGCCCAGGAGCACGCCGGCGTGAACATCGGCCGCACGCCGACGCACGCGATCTTCGTCGAACTCAAGGAATCGCCCGCGATCCCGCGGGATCCCAGCTACCACCCGCTCGGACCGGTCGCCTCCAACCGCCCCCTGACGGGCACGCCGCTCTCCGACGACTCGAGCGACGAAGAAAAGGCCTGGGGGTTCGCCTAACCGCTCGCGCCGCGAGTCGCGTCGCCGATCACACCAGCGAGTCGCGCCAGGCGGCGTGCAGCTGCGCGAACCGGCCGGTGCCGGCGATCAAGTGGTCGGGCGTGCCGTCCTCCACGATGCGCCCGTGCTCCATCACGAGCACCCGGTCGGCGATCGCCACAGTCGATAGGCGATGCGCGATGATCACGGCGGTGCGTCCCCCGAGCAGTGTCTGCAGCGCCTGCTGCACGAGGCGTTCACTCGGGATGTCCAGACTCGAGGTGGCCTCGTCGAGGATGAGCACCGCCGGGTCGGCCAGGAACGCCCGAGCGAACGAGATCAGCTGCCTCTGCCCGGCGGAGACGCGCCCGCCGCGCTTGTTCACGTCGGTGTCGTACCCGTTCGGCAGCCCCGCGATGAAGTCGTGCGCGCCGACCGCTCGGGCCGCCGCCACGATCTCGGCGGGCGTCGCATCCGGTTTGCCGATCGAAATGTTGTCGGCGACCGAACCGCTGAACAGGTAGGCCTCCTGGGTGACCATGACGATCGCTCGGCGCAGGTCCTTGGGGTGCAGGTCGCGCAGGTCGACGCCGTCGAGGGTCACCTGACCCACCGACGGGTCGTAGAAACGCGCCATCAGCTTGGCCAGGGTGGACTTGCCGGCCCCGGTCGACCCAACCAGGGCGATGGTCTGCCCGGCCGGGATCGTCAGGTCGAACTGCGGCAGGATGACCCGGTCGCTCTGGTATTCGAATTGCACGTTCTCGAACGAGACCGCACCCTTTGCCGCCCAGAGGTCGACCGGCGTCACCGGGTCCGGCACTCCGGGATGCTCCTCGAGCACCCCGGAGATCTTCTCCAGCGCCGCGGCGGCCGACTGGTAGGAGTTGTAGAACATCGCCATCTCCTCCATCGGGTCGAAGAACCGGCGGGTGTAGAGCAGGGCCGCGAGCAGCGCGCCGATATAGAGCTGGCCGTCGACGACGCGGAACCCGCCGACCAGGAGAACGACCGCGACGGCCACGTTCCCGATCAACACGAGACCCGGATCGAAGATGCCGAACAGCTGGATGACCCGCTCATTCACCTTGCGGTAGTCCTCGACCAGTTCGCCGAACACCTTCTCGTTGCGTTTCTCCGCCCGGAAGGCTTTGACCGCACGGATGCCGGTCATGGTCTCCACGAACTGCACGATCAGGCTCGCCGACGCCGTTCTCGACCGGCGGAAGAGCGTTTGCGAGCGCACCTGGAACCAGCGGGTGAGCAGCGCCAACGGCACGATCGACGCGAGCAGGACAAGCCCGCTCGTACCGTCGAGCAGGAACAGGGCGATCGCCGTGAACACCATGTACAGCAGCCCCTGCACGAGCTGGTTGATGCCCGAATCCAGCAGTTCCCGGATGGCGTCGAGGTCGCTGGTCTGCCGGGAGATGATGCGCCCCGAGGTGTACGACTCGTGGAATTCGAGGCTCAGCCGCTGCGTGTGCAGGAAGACCCTCTTGCGCAGGTCGATCAGCACGGCCTGGCTGATCCGCGCCGACATGATCGTGTACCAGGCGATCAGGATGGCCCCGACCACACCTGTGGCGAGGTAGACCACCCCCGTGGCGGCCAGCGGCACCCAGTCCTGCTCCATCAGCGCGGGCAGACCGCGGTCGATCCCGAACGCGATCAGGGCCGGGCCGGCCACCTGCGCGGCCGTGGACACGACCACGATCAGCATTGCCGCGAGGACCGAAAAGCGCACCGGGTGCAGCAGCGACCCGAGCAGGCGCAGCGACCGGCCCCGGATCTGCTTGCTCTCCGCGGCGGTGAAGTTGCTGCGGTCTTCGCCCTCGACACCGGTGACGGTCATCGCGCCGCCTCCTCTCGTGCGGACTCTCGTCGTTCTTCGTCTTCCAGGCTCGAGATGACGAACTTGTAGTGTTCGCTATCGCGGAGTAGATCGGAGTGCCGTCCGATCGCGGTGACACGCCCGTTCTGGAGCAGCGCCACCCGGTCGGCGAGCATCACGGTGGACGGCCGGTGCGCCACGATCAGCGCCGTGGTCGCGGAGAGCACCTCGCGCAGCGCGGCTTCGACAAGGGACTCGGTGTTCACGTCGAGCGCCGACAACGGGTCGTCGAGCACGAGCACGGCGGGTTTCGCCGCCACCGCCCGCGCGAGCGCGATCCGCTGCCGCTGGCCGCCGGAGAGGCTCATCCCTTCCTCTCCGACGAGCGTGTCCACGCCCTCCGGGAGGTCGTGGGCGAAGCCGGCCTGGGCGACCATGAGCGCCTCCTCGAGTGCGGCATCCGCTTCGGGCGAGCGCTCGGCCCACTCCGGACGGCCGAGCAGCACGTTGTCGCGCACGGATGCCGAGAACAGCGTCGCATCCTCGAACGCCATCGACAGGTGGCGACGCAGTTCCTCGCGGCCGAGGGAGCGCACGTCGACCCCGTCGAGGGTCACCGCCCCCTCCGTCACGTCGTAGAGGCGGGTGGTGAGCGCCGTCAGGGTGGACTTGCCGGAGCCGGTCAGACCAACGAGCGCCATGGTCTCCCCCGGTTCGAGCACCAGGTCCACGCCGTCGAGCAGGTCCGGGAAGCGGCTCGGCGAGTCGGGGTAGCGGAAGTGCACGTTCTCGAACGCGAGGCGGCCGCGGGGCCGGTCGACGGTAACGGGATGCTCGGGGTCGGTGATGGCGTTCGGCGCGTCGAGCACGTCGAAGAACCGGTCGGTCGCGGTGCGGGCATCGAAGGTCATCGACAGCAGGAACCCGACCGACTCGATCGGCCAGCGCAGCACGGTGGCCGTGGCGAAGAAGGCCACGAGCCCGCCCACGCTGAACTCGCCCTGGCCGGCCAGCCAGACACCGGCGACGAGGCAGAGGGCGAAGGCCACATCCGGGATCATCAGCAGCCACAGCCAGATGCCGGCGATGGCGCGCGCCTTCTCGATCTCGGTGCCGCGCAGGCTCTCGGCCTGGTCGGAGAAATTCTTCAACGCGAACTTGCCGCGCCCGAAGGCCTTGAGCACCCGGATGCCGTGCACCGACTCCTCGACGGCCGTCGCGAGGTCGCCGGCCTGGTCCTGGCTGCGCCGCGCAACGACGGAGTATTTCTCCTCGAACAGGTAGCCGACGATCCACAGCGGCACGGAGCAGACGAGGAAGATGAGGCCGAGGATCCAGTTCATCGACACCAGGATGGCGGCGCCGATCACAACGGTGACGACGTTCACGATGAGCAGCACGAGGCCGAACGAGATCCAGCGGCGGATCAGGTTGAGGTCGCTGACGGCGCGGGAGAGCAGTTGGCCGCTCGGCCACTTGTCGTGGAATGTGACCGGGAGGTCCTGCAGCCGGGCGTAGAGCGCGTTGCGCATCCGGGCCTCGATGTGGGTGCCGGGGCCGAGAACGAACCAGCGGCGCAGTGCGATCAGCACCGCCTCGATCACGCCGAGGGCGAGTACCACGATGACGGCCGGCCAGATCTGGGCGGCGTCCTGCTGAGTCAGGGCACCGTCGACGAGGCGCTGCAGCACCTGCGGGATGGTGAGCGCCACAAGCGCCGCCAGCAGGGCGGCGAGCATGCCGAGGGCCAGCCGCGGCAGGGCCGGCCGGGCGAAGGGGTAGAGGCGCAGCAGCACCTGGAGGGTGTTCCTCCGGGGCAGGGCAACGGGGTCGGTTCCTGCTGCGGGGTCGGGGTCGGGCGGATGGCTGTGGTCGGTGAGCGTGGTCACGAGTGAGTCCTGAACGAGTCTGGTTCCAGTGAACGGCGGCGCGCGGCGCCGGGAGGCCGACGACGAGCACGTCGGTCGGCGGGGGTGGAAGCCGTAGCTTCCGGGGGCAGCATGGCTGCCGGCCTGCGGGGCGGAGCCGGTCGCTGGGTGTCAGCGGCCCGGAGTCAGGCCCGAGGCGGGGCGGGAGATCGCGGGAGGGGGCAGGCTAAGCGGCGCGCGGGAACGAGGTGGCTGCGCCAAGGCGCGCGCCGTCGTTCGCACACGTTGCGATCGTGAACGGTGCTGTCTTGGTCATGTCGGCCTCCTGAGCGCGTGGTGTCTGAGCTGTGCCCCCCTGATCAGGCAGCCTCTCAGACTACGGTTCCGGGGCCTCGGGCGCAAGCGCCGAATTCGGGGATCGGGATTCAGCGCACCCGTACGCTCAGGCAGGTGACGCAGCCCTCGAGCTTCTCGAAGTCGGAGATGGGTGGGCTCGGATTCGGCGCGCCGGTCATGCGCCGCCCCGCGCGTGGCGTGCCGTGCGCGGAGCGGCGCAGCACGCGCGCAGCGCCGGCGAAGCGACCGGGGAGCCGCCCGGGGCGGCTACCGCGGGCGGGCGGCGTCCAGCCGCGCGGCAGCGAGGCGCTCGGCGGCGGCGAGCGTTGTGATGCCTTGCTCGCGGGCATCCGTGAAGATCTGCGCGACGACATCGCCGATCGCGGCGACCCGCTCGGTCACGACGGCCTGGTCGGCGTTCGGCTCCGAGGCCAGGGCCAGGTAGATGACGCCGCCGGCGTTCACAACGAAGTCGGGTGCCCAGAGGATGCCCCGCGCGTCCAGCTGGGCGGCACCCTCCGGCTGGGCGAGCTGGTTGTTGGCGGCCCCGACCACCCCGAGCACATTGAGTTCACCGATCACCCGGGCGGTGAGCACCCCGCCGAGCCCGCAGGGCACGAACAGGTCGGCCGGCACGTGGTGCACCTCGTCGACGGGGACCCAGGTCGCGCCGAGGCCGGCGGCGACCTGCTGCTTGCCCAGGTTGACGTCGCTGACCGTGAGGCGTGCCCCGGCGGCGGCGAGCTCGCCGGCAAGGCGGCCGCCGACCTGGCCCAGGCCGGAGATGACGATGTGCCGGCCGGAAACCTCGCGGCTGCCGAACAGGGCGTCGAGGGTGGCGAGCACGCTGGCGTAGACGCCGGCCGCGGTCGCGTCGGCCGGTTCGCCCACGCCCCCGCTGGCGGCCGGGAGACCGCAGACGTGGTCGGTGCGTTCCTTCACGATGGCCATCGACTCGGCGTTCGTGCCGACGTCCTCGGCCGTCATGTACGCGCCGTCCAGACTTTCGATGGCGTCGCCGAGGTCGAGCATGACGTCACGCCGCTCCGCCTCGCTCAACTCGGTGCCGAGCGGCACGTGGATCACGGACTTGCCGCCGCCCAGGTTCAGCCCGGCGGCCGCGTTCTTCAGCGTCATGGCCGCGGACAGGCGCAGGGCGTCGGCGACGGCATCCGTCCAATTCTCGTACTGCCACAGGCGGGCGCCGCCGAGGGCCTGGCCGAGCCGGGTGGAGTGCACGGCCACGGTGATCACGAGGCCCGAACGGATGCCGGTGGTGATCAACACGCGCTCGTGCGTGAATGGGAGGCCGATCAGGGCATCCAGCGAGGTGGTGGGGTGCGTGAGCGTCATGGGGTGGTTCTCCTCGCTGGTCGGCCTTGTGGGCTGGCTGTGCCGCCGCGATCGTGACGCGTCGACTGCACCAGAATAGCCGCGCGACTCCCCGACTGCGCGTCGTGACCGGCGGCGCGTCAGCGCTTCTCGGCCGGACCCTCCTGCACGGGGATGGTCGCGGTGAACTCGGCCGCCCGCGCCTTGGCGTTCTCGTCGCCGGAGAACAGCCCGATGGGCGCGGTGACGGGGTGGGCCGACGGCGCGGCGCGCGCGGGAACCTCCGCACGCGGGGGTTCACGCCGCAGTTCCATCCGTCCCACCGGCAGTGCCTCGGGGTTGTGCGTGTTGAGCCAGTCGATCAGGTTCTCGCGCACGAGGCAGCGGAGGTCGAACAGGGTGGGAGCGTCGGCGGCGGAGACCAGCACGCGCACGCGCACGAAGCCGCCCACGGCATCCGTCACCTGGAGTACGACCACGCGGCCGTCCCAGAGCTCGGTCTGCGCGACGATGCGGTCGAGTTCCACGCGCATGCCGGCTGGGTCGACACGCCAGTCGAGGTCGAACTCGACCGCGCCGAGCAACTCGCTGTTGTGCCGGGTCCAGTTCTGGAACGGGTTGGTGGTGAAGTAGGTCGACGGCAGCACCATGCGGCGGTCGTCCCAGATGTGCACGACTACGTAGGTGAGGGTGATCTCCTCGATCTTGCCCCACTCGGTCTCGACGATGACCACGTCGTCGACCCGCAGGGCGTTGTTGAAGGCCAGCTGGATGCCGGCGAACACGTTCGCGAGAGTGGACTGCGCGGCCAGGCCGGCCACGACGCTGAGCAGACCGGCTGAGGCGAACAGGCTCGCGCCCAGGGTCGCGGCGCCGGGGATACTGAGCAGCACTGCCCCGATCGCGCAGATGACGATCACGACGACGCCGATGCGCCGCAGCATCCGCAGCTGGGTACGCACCCTTCTCGCGACGCGGTTGTCGCGCACGTCGATGCGGTAGCGGGCGGCCGCCACCTCCTCGAAGAAGTAGAGCAGCGCGCAGACCAGCCAGGTGGACGCGGCGATGAAGAGGGCCCGGAAGAAGAAGTCGACCAGTCGTTCGATCCCCTCGGAGGTCTGCAGGAACAGCGTGTGAACGGTCCAGATCGCGCCCACCAGCAGCGTCAACCGGAACGGCACCCTGACCAGGCCGACCAGCGTGCGCGCCCAGGCTTCCTTCCGGCCCACCACCCGGAAGACCAGGGCGACGATCGCCGTGATCGCCACCGCGGCCACGACCGCGACCGCCAGGGCGACGAGGTAGCCGGTCTGGATGAATCCCTCGAGGTCTGGCACGGCGTTCCTTCCTGCCGGGACGGGTCTGGCGAAGCCACGGTTCCTTCAATCGTGCCAGATTCCGTGGCCGCACCGGGGCTGCCCCGATGAACGCCTAGTGGAAGAAGTGGCGCTCCCCGGTGAAGTACATGCTGACGCCGGCATCCGCGGCCGCCTGGATGACCTCGGCGTCGCGCACGGAGCCGCCGGGCTGCACAACAGCGGTGACGCCCGCGTCGAGCAACACCTGCAGGCCGTCCGCGAACGGAAAGAACGCGTCCGAGGCCGCGACCGAGCCGGCCGCCCGGTCGCCGGCCCGCAGCACCGCGAGGTGGCAGGAGTCGACCCGGTTGACCTGGCCCATTCCGACGCCCACGGATGCCCCGCCGCGCGCCAGCAGGATGGCGTTCGACTTCACGGAGCGGCAGGCCTTCCAAGCAAACTCGAGGTCCGCCCGGGTGGCCGCGTCGACCTCGTCGCCGGCCGCGAGGGCCCAGGTCGACGAGTCGAGGTCGTCGAACGTGTCGGACTCCTGCACGAGCAGGCCGCCAGAGATCTGGCGCAGTTCGAGCGAGGATCGGTGGTAGTCAACCGGAAGCTCGAGCAGGCGGATGTTCTTCTTGGCGCTGAGCAGCTCGAACGCGGCCGGCTCGAAACCCGGGGCGACGAGCACCTCGGTGAAGATCTGACTGACGGTCTCGGCCATGCCGAGGGTGACTGTGCGGTTGGCCGCGATGACGCCGCCGAACGCGGAGATCGGGTCGCAGTCGTGCGCGCGGTGGTGCGCGGAGGCGATCGCGTCGGGCGCCTTGGGGTTGGCGACGGCGATGCCGCAGGGGTTGGCGTGCTTGATGATGGCGACGGCCGGTGCGACGAAGTCGTAGGCGGCGCGCACGGCGGCATCCGCGTCGACGTAGTTGTTGTACGACATCTCCTTGCCGTGGCGCTGCACGGCCTGCGCGATGCCCTGTCCGCCCTCGCCGAGGTAGAGGGCCGCGGCCTGGTGCGAGTTCTCGCCGTAGCGGAGCACCGCACTGCGGGTGGCCTCGATGACAAGGGTCTCGGGAAACGGCATCTCCTCGGAGAGGGCGTCGCCGATCACGGCGTCGAACTCCTCGAGGATCTCCTCGTCGAGGGCCGCTGCGTCGTCCTGCCACTGGTCGTAGACGTTCTCCGTGAACCAGGCGGAGACGCTCAGGTCGTAGCCGGCGGTGTGCTCGAAGGCGAGCGAGGCCAGCTTCTGGCGCAGCGTCAGCGGGGTGCCGCCGGCCTCGACGGCTGCGATGATCTCGTCGTAGTTGTCGGGGTCCACGACGATGGCGACGTTGGCGTGGTTCTTGGCCGCGGCGCGCACGAGGGCCGGGCCGCCGATGTCGATCTGCTCGATCACGTCGGCCGGGACCGCACCCGACAGGGCGGTCTCGACAAACGGGTACAGGTTCACGACGACGAGCTGGAATGCGGCGATGCCGAGGTCGGCGAGCTGCGCCTCGTGCGCCTCGAGGCGCAGGTCGGCGAGGATACCGGCGTGCACTCCCGGGTGCAGGGTCTTGACCCGGCCGTCGAGGGATTCGGGGAAGCCGGTGACGGCGGAGACATCCGTCACGTCGTGGCCGGCGGCGCGGATGAAGGCGGCCGTTGAACCGGTCGATACGATTTCGACGCCGGTCGCCGCGAGAGCTGCGGCCAGTTCGACCAGACCCGTCTTGTCGCTCACCGAGATGAGGGCGCGCTGCACGGGCACGACGTCGCGGTGGCGGTACAGGCTCGGGGCGTTAGTGGGACCGCTCATATGTGGGGATACTCCTTGAGATCGACGTGTCCGTTGGCGATATCGAGCACGGCCTGCACCAGCAGGCGACGCTCGACGATTTTGATGCGGTCGTGCAGGGATGCCTGGGTGTCACCGTGCAGCACCGGCACCCGTTCCTGCGCGATGATCGGTCCGTCGTCGACGCCGGTGTCAACCACGATCAGGCTGGCGCCGCTTTCGGCGACCCCGGCGGCGAGCGCGTCACGCACCCCGTGCGTCCCGGGGAATTCGGGCAGGTAGGCCGGATGCGTGTTGAGCAGGTTCGGGGTCAGCGCCGCCACCACCCGGGGCGGCAGCAGGCGCATGAAGCCGCTGAGCACGATGAGGTCGGCGTCCCACTGCTGGATCTGCGCGAGGAGCTCGTCGCCCCAGGCCTCCCGGGACGGATGCGACGTGTACGGCACCGTGAACGTGGAGATGCCGTATTCCTCGCCGAGCACGAGCCCGTCGGCGTCCCGGTCGGAGCCGATGGCCACCACGCGGGCCGGGTATTCGGCGTCGCGGCAGGCCTCGAGCAGGGAGCGAAGGTTGGATCCCCCGCCGGAGATCAGTACGACCAAGTTCAGCACGGGAGAAGCCTACCGGCGAGGGAGCGCGTCGCGCAGCCGGCCGAGGAGACGACCGACCCCGGTATCCCCACTGCGCGCCGCACGTGAAGCGGTTGCCGGCTTCGTGCCCGGCTTCGTTCCCGGCATTTCGCCCGTCGCACCGCGCCCGGAGCCGTTCTCGCCGACCGTGGGCGCGGGAGTCAGGAGACCGAGGCAGGCCGCGATGCCGACCTCGAGCGCGACCAACGCCCCGACCAGCAGCGGGTTCGGGCCGACCTCGACAAGACGGCCCGGGCCGAGAGCTCCGCCCGACCACCAGGCCAGCAGCCCGAGAAGCACACCGGCGACGAACCCGGTGCCGAGGCCCGTGAGGAGCCGTTCCGAGATGGAAGGAGGAACATCCGCGGTCGCCCGCTGCCTCAGGATGACGGCGGCGAGGAAACCGACCAGCAGCGGCACGAGCAGGCCGACAAACCCGAACGCCAGGCTGCCCTGCGGCAGCACGCCAAGGATCGGGAGGCCCGGTACGGCGCCGAGCGAGGTGCCGACCGGGGACACGCTGGTGCCCACGCCTACCGCGATGCCGGGTCCCGCAAACCAGGCCGCGGCCCAGATAACCAGGTTCGGGATCAGCGAAAGCTGCAGGAGTGTGAGCGCGATGCCGCCCAGGACGCCTGCCTGCACGGTCTCGTAGAGTCCGATGATGGTGGCGTAGCTGGTTAGGATCAGCACGAAAACGGTGATCCCGGAGACGCAGAGGATACCGGCGGCCGCGGCCGTTCCGCTCCGCAGCGCCGCGGCGGCGCCCGCGCGCACCGCGACCGGGAGCAGGCCGGCTGCGGCGCCCATGTTGCTGGTGTTGCTGCTGGTGCTGCTGGTGTTGCTGGTGTTGCTGGTGCTGCTGGTGTTGCTGGTGTTGCTGGTGCTGCTGGTGCCATTGAGGCCGTGGACGCTCTTGCCGGCGCTACTGCCGGCACCGGAACCGCTGACGCTGGCGACGTTGCCGGCGCTGTCGGCACTGCTGCCGGTTGCGCCGCGGCCCGCGCCCCGGACGACTCCCGGGAGGCGGCCGGGCAGGCCGGGGATGCTGCCGATCAGGCGGCCCAGCTGACCCTGGCCGGCGCCGATCAGAACGCCGGTGGCGAAGATGAGCGGAGGCAGAACCAGACCCTGTACCGTCTGGGGGCGCACGGCATCCGTGCCGGCCGACAGCACGAGCAGAGCGGTCAGCAGCGCGTAACCGGCGATGGCGCCCGTCACCCCGACCCAGCGGTAGGGGGTTTCCGCCGCCCGGCGGCCGGTGCGCAAGCCGAAGAGCACGGCCATCAGCGCGAAGCCCAGCAGTGCGATCGTGATCGGGAACGCGGCGTCCGAGCCGGGCAGGTTCAGGGCGGCGACGAGGGTCGGGTCGAGTTGGACGACCAGGTCGACGCCGTTGCCGACGAGCCAGACGTCGACCGCGGCACGCCAGAACACGAGCCAGTTGACGGCCATGTCGAACTGCGTGGCCCACAGAACCGTGAGCGGAACGAGCGCGATGCCGACCCCGATGGCTACGACAATGAGCGCGTCGAGCGCGGCAAGCAGGGCGGTCGTTAAGCGTTTCATCCGATCGGAGCCTACCGTTTCCGCCGCCCCGGCTCCCCTGCCCCCCGCCGCGCGCTGACGAATTCGACGGAGATTTTGCTCGATCCAGGCTGGAACAGATATTTCGGGCCGGTTCTGACCAAAATCTCCGTCGAATTCATTCGGGCCCCGAGCACGGCAGAGGCAGGGCGGCAGAGGCACGGCAGGCGGCAGGCACAGGCTCGGCAGGCGGCAGGCAGAGGCACGGCAGGCAGGCTCGCCGGCCGCGGCCGACAACGCGACAGGGCCCGCCTGGTGAGGCGGGCCCTGTCGTTCGGTGCTTGTGCAGCGATGCCGGTTACAGCGCCGCGAGAACCTCACGCAGCAGGGTGGCGGTCGCGCTCGGCGTCTTGCCGACCTTGACCCCGGCGGCCTCGAGGGCCTCCTTCTTGCCCTGGGCGGTTCCGGCCCCGTTGGAGACGATGGCGCCGGCGTGGCCCATGGTCTTGCCCTCGGGGGCGGTGAAGCCGGCTACGTAGCCGACAACGGGCTTGGTGACGTGGGCCTTGATGTACTCTGCCGCCTTCTCCTCGGCGTCGCCGCCGATCTCTCCGATCATGACGATGGCGAGCGTCTCGGGGTCAGCCTCGAACGCCTCGAGCGCGTCGATGTGCGTTGTGCCGATGATGGGATCGCCGCCGATGCCGATGGCGGTGGAGAAGCCTAGGTCGCGCAGTTCGTACATCATCTGGTAGGTCAGGGTGCCCGACTTGGAGACGAGGCCGACCGGGCCCTTGCCGGTGATGTTCGCCGGCGTGATGCCCACGAGCGCCTCACCGGGGGTGATGATGCCGGGGCAGTTCGGACCGATGATGCGGGTCTTGTTGCCCTTGGCGTTGTTGTAGGCCCAGAACTCGGCCGAGTCCTGCACGGGCACACCCTCGGTGATGATGACGAGCAGCGGGATGCCGGCGTCGATGGCTTCGATGACGGCGTCCTTGGTGAAGGCCGGCGGCACGAACGCGATGGAGACATCCGCGCCCGTCTTTTCGATCGCCTCGGCAACCGTGCCGAACACGGGCAGCTCAACGCTGCCGTGCGCGACGGTGGTGCCGGCCTTGCGAGCATTCACGCCGCCGACGACCTGGGTGCCGGCCCTCAGCATGAGGGCGGTGTGCTTGGTGCCCTCACCGCCGGTGATGCCCTGCACGATGACCTTGGAGTCCTTGTTGAGGAAGATTGACATGTTCGAAAATCCTTTACTTCGCGGCGTGGGCGAGTTCGGCGGCCTTGGCGGCACCCTCGTCCATGGTGGCGGCCAGTGTGACGAGCGGGTGGTTGGCCTCGGTGAGGATGCGACGGCCTTCCTCGACGTTGTTGCCGTCGAGGCGCACAACGAGCGGCTTGTTGGCGGCGCTGCCCAGTTCGGCGAGCGCGCCCACGATGCCCTTGGCCACAGCGTCACAGGCGGTGATGCCGCCGAAGACGTTGACGAACACGGCCTTGACCTGCGGGTCACCGAGGATGACGTCGAGACCGGCGGCCATGACCTCGGCGGATGCTCCGCCCCCGATATCGAGGAAGTTGGCAGGCTTGACGCCGCCGTGGTTTTCGCCGGCGTAGGCGACGACGTCCAGGGTGCTCATCACGAGTCCGGCGCCGTTGCCGATGATGCCCACTTCGCCGTCGAGCTTGACGTAGTTGAGGTCGTTCTCCTTGGCCTTCGCCTCGAGCGGGTCGGCAGCGGCCGCATCCTCGAGGAGGGCGTGCCTCGGGTGGCGGAAGCCGGCGTTTTCGTCGATCGTGACCTTGCCGTCGAGGGCGATGACGTCGCCCTCTTCGGTCAGCACGAGCGGGTTGACCTCGACCAGGGTCGCGTCTTCACCGGTGAATACGTTGTAGAGCTGCACGAAGACGGGTGCGACCTTGTCGACGAGGTCGGCCGGGAACTTCGCGTCGACCGCGATCTGACGGGCCGTGTTCAGGTCGATCCCGGCAATCGGGTCGATGGCCGTGTAGGCGAGCGCTTCGGGCTTCTCGACAGCGAGAACCTCGATCTCCACGCCACCCTCGTAGCTCGCGAGCGAGAGGTAGGAGCGGTTGGTGCGGTCCAGCAGCACGGAGAAGTAGAACTCCTGCGCAATACGGGCTCCGCCGGCCACCATGACCCGGTTGACGGTGTGGCCCTTGATGTCGAGTCCGAGGATGGCGCGCCCGGCGGCTTCAGCGTCGTCGGGGGTCTTCGCCACCTTCACGCCGCCGGCTTTGCCGCGGCCGCCGACCTTGACCTGGGCCTTGACGACAACAACGCCGCCCAACTTCTCGGCCGCGGTACGCACCTCCTCCGGAGTGTCCGCGATGATGCCCGGCAGAACCGGGACTCCATACTGTTCAAACAGGTCTCGTGCCTGATATTCGTAAAGATCCACGCTGCTCTTCCAATCCGCGTCGTAGCGTTCCTGCAAGGTCTTGAGGGGCAAGGGCACGGATGCCCGCGCCGCAGATAGCTCGACATCAAGACATACGTACCATTTGAAACTCTATCGGTCCCCGCCGACATCGCGAACACGCCGTGCGCCGCACGTCGGTCGCCGTGAAGTTGCCGCCGTGAGGCAAGCCAGTCCTTGCTGGCGCGGCACGCATCCGCCTGCTTGGATTCAGTCATGACTGAACCCGAACACGGCGTCGATCCCCACTCCGCCGACCATGCCTCGCGCCTGAACTGGCTGCGGGCCGGCGTGCTCGGAGCCAACGACGGCATCGTGTCGGTTGCGGCCCTGGTGGTCGGCGTCGCGGCGGCGACCACGGATGCCTCGGCGATCCTGATCGCGGGTGTCGCCGCCCTGCTCGCCGGCGCGATCTCGATGGCCCTGGGCGAGTACGTCTCGGTGAGCAGCCAGCGCGACACCGAGCGCGCCCTGATCGCCAAGGAGACCTGGGAACTCGAGAACATGCCCGAGCAGGAGCTCGCCGAACTGGCCGACCTTTACCAGGCAAAGGGGCTCACCCCCCGGACGTCGAAGCAGGTGGCCCTCGAGCTGACCGCGCACGACGCCCTCGCCGCGCACCTCGAGGTGGAACTCCACATCGGCGCCGACGAGCTGTCGAACCCGTGGCACGCCGCCTACGCCTCCGCCATCGCGTTTACGGTCGGTGCGAGCCTGCCGCTGCTGGCGGTGCTGCTGCCGCCGCCGGAGTGGCGCCTGCCGGCCACTTTCCTCGCCGTCGCGATCGCCCTGGTCATCACCGGCTGGCTGAGCTCCTACCTCGGCGGAAGTCCGAAAACCCGCGCGATCTCCCGGGTGCTCGTTGGCGGCCTGCTCGCGCTCGGAGTCACCTGGGCGATCGGCTCCCTGCTCGGCACCGCGGTCTGATCGGCAACGCGGTCTGATCGGCAACGCGGCCGGATCGGCAACGCGGTCTGACCCTCCGGGCCCCCGTAGGCTGGAAGCATGGCAATCCAGCAGAGCAGTCGGTCCAGTCTCCTCCTCGCGGCGGGACTCGACGCCGCCCTGGTGCTGGTCTTCGTGCTGATCGGCCGGGCCAGCCACCAAGAGGATATTCTCGGCACCCTGATCACCGGGCTGCCCTTCCTTGGCGGTCTCCTCGTGGGCTGGCTCATCATGCGCGCCTGGCGCAGCCCGCAAAAGATCGTCTGGACAGGCACCGGAATCTGGCTCTTCGCCGTCGGCGTCGGGATGCTGCTGCGCACCGTGAGCGGGCAGGGAACGGAATTCAGCTTCGTCGTCGTGGCGACCGTCGTGCTCGGGGTGTTCCTGCTCGGCTGGCGCGGGCTCGCGGTGCCCCTCCGCCACCGGCAGGCTCGCACCCGCGCCGTCGCGTAGCCGCTCCGTCGCGCACCCGCGCCGTCGCGTAGCCGCCCCGACGCACGTACGCTCGCCGAACGGTGAGCAGAGCTCCTCTCCCCACGGGCCACAGGGTTGAGGAGCCGAACTCACGGCTCGGCGAGCCTCTCGAGTACGCGGCGCTTCAGCGTCTCCGGCCTGAACGAATTCGACGGAGATTTTGCCAGAAACGGCCCTGATTACCCTCGAAAAGCCGTTTTTCAGGAGAATCTCCGTCGAATTGGTTCGCCGCGGGCACCGCGCTCCTCCGGGGGTGAACGGCGCCACGCGGTGCGGTCGGCTCTGATCTTCCGAGAGCGACAGAACCAATCGGTTTGACGAGGCCGGCTACTCCCGGGGTCCGGGCTCGCCGGGCTCCTCGGTTCCCCGGTCGTCGTCCTCGTCGTCAAGCTCAACCGGGCGCTGGTCGGCGTCGATCATCCACACCGCATCTCCGTGCTCGGCGAGCGGCACATCCTTGTCGAGGGTCAGTTCGATGTCATCGATCTCGCGGTCTTCGTCGAGTCCGTCGCTCGTCGCATCCGCTCGCCGCGGCCAGAGTCCCTCCGGGTCGCTCGCCATGATGACACCTCCAGTTTGATGGGAGCCGCCCCGTTTGGGCATCCCCGCGGCGGCAACGCTACGCTCCCGAGCCGCAAGCGACAAGGAAGGGCATCCAGGCAGGGCGACAGGCCCCGCGCCCGCGAGCCCGGTCAGGCCGACGCTGCCCGCAGGCCCGACGCTGCCCGCAGGCCCGGCGTGGCCAGCAGCGAACCGTCGCGCAGCACCGCCAGCACATCGATCGGGAAAGCCTCCGTGCTGCGGTCCAGTGCCGCCTGCCCGCCGGCGACGATGGCCGTGGCCAGCACATCCGCGGTCACGATGTCCCGGGCGAAGACGGTGACCTGGCGGTAGGGCGACACCCCGCCGTCGACGGTGGTCCAGATGTGGTCGCCGCGCTCCGCGCTGCCCGAGGTGGCCACGGCCCGCACCGGCAGGGTCAGCGGCACCGTGGCGAGCAGGGTTCCTCGGTCCAGAGGGTCGACGATCCCGGCCGACCAGCCGAGGCCGGACGCCCGGTCACCGCCGACGAGGATGTCCCCGCCTGCGTTGAGCGACCAGTCCCGGGCTCCGATTCGGTTCAGCAGGTCTCCGGCCTCCGCGATCGCGAGGCTCTTGACGATGCCGGACAGGTCGATGGCGCCGTCGGCGCGGTGCGGGGTGAAGACCCCGTCGGTGCGGCCCCGCCACGCCAGGGCGAGCGCGTAGCAGTTGCGGAGTTCGGGCCCGGCCTGGGTGAGCCGCAGCTCGCCGCGGTTGACGCGGCTGAGCTCCGACCCCTCCCGGTGGAGGCTGAAGCGTTCGTTCCAGCCTCGGAACACCTCCACGACCGCGTTCCGGGCAGCAGCCAGGCGGGCGTCGTCGTGCGGGGCGGCGCCGTCACCGAGACGGATGCTGATGACGGTCCCCATGCTCAGGGCCGTGATCGCCGTGTGACCGGCCACCGCGCTAGAACTGCGCGGCATCGAGGGCTGCCTGGAGCGAACGGAGGTACCCCTGGGTCGTGTACGTCGCGCCGCTGACGTTCGCCACGTTGGCGGACTGCGCGGCGAGCACCTCGTCCCGCAGGATCGGGGCCGCCCGGTTGCTGATCTGGACCGACTTCCGGTCGTCATTGGTCAGCTGCAGCGGGGTGACCATGGTGATCGTGCCGTTGTCGATGGTCACCGACACCTGCATCGGGCCGAACCGGGTCTGCACGGCTGAGCCCTCGAACGTGCCGGTGACGCTGGTGGGCGCGAGCGCCTCGGCGACAGGTGCCGACGCGTCGATCGTGGTCGTCGCACCGCCCGTGCCACCGCCCGTCGAGGACACGCCCGTCGTTTCGTTGGACGGCGGCCTCGTCAGGGTCGTCGTCAGCGTGGCCTGCAGGGATTGCACGGCGGGGGCTCCGACGAGCCAACCCACCGACAGAACGGAAACGGAAGCCAGGGCGGCCGCAGCCGCTGCTCGAATTCTCACCAGTCAAACCTTTCGAAATGAATCTGTCGCGGGGGAAGGCCGGCCGAGCGGGCATCCCGCACGACCTCATCAGTCCACCGCCGTGGACCACAGACGTACACGTCCGCGTCACGCAGCCGCGGCACCAGGGTCAGCAGGTTCACCGGGCCCGCCACCGCGTCGGCGGGCAGCCAACTCTCCACACCTGGCGGCCGCTTCCCCACGATGACGCGGAACTCCGCACCCCGCGCCCGGCACAACTCGGCGAGTTCGTCGGCCAGGTAGCTGTCTGCGAGCGTGTGGGAGCGCAGGATGACCGTGGCCTGCCCGGGCAGGAAACTCGCCGTCTCCAACAGGGAGCGGATCGGGGCGACGCCGATACCGGCGGCCACGAGCACGATCCGCGGTGACGTTCTGGCCCGGTCGGTGAACAGTCCGTATGGGCCCTCGACGCTCACCCGGGTGCCCCGGCGCAGGCCGCCGAGCGCGGCAGAGGCGTCGCCAAGGGAGCGCACCGTGATGCGCAGGGAGTTGCCGGTGGGCGCGGCCGAGAGGGAGAACGGATGCGCCTGCCACCAGAGCCCGGGAGTCCAGAACCGCCAGATGAAGAACTGCCCGGCGTCGGCCTGAAGCCGGGCCAGGCGGTGGCCGGACACACGGATCGAGACGACGCCGTCGGCGACCCGGTCGACGCCCTCCACCCGCAGCCGGGCCCTCAGCGAGCGGACGACCGGCAGGATGACCCGGAAGACGAGGATCGAGCCGGCCACCCCCACGTACAGGGCCAGCCAGTAAAACCACTGCGGCGAGCCGGCGACCAGGAGGGCCCCGACGGTGAGCTGGTGCGGCAGCGACGCCAGCACGGCCACGTAGGAGAGCAGGTGCACGATGTACCACACCTCGTACGGCAGGCGGTGCCGAACGATCACGATCGAGCTGACGACCACCAGCACCAGGAGTCCGAGGCCGATGACGGCCAGGAGCATGTCCGGCAGCACGGTCAGCATGCGCCACACCTCGGCGACGACGCTGATCTCGCCGGCCAGCGCGTAGCCCACGATCAAAAGCCCGGCGTGCGCGAGGATCAGGGAGAGCGCCGGCTTACCGAGCGACTGGTGCAGGGCCATCGCACCGTCGTGGCCGAAGGCCCGGTCGATGGCGGGCAACCGTGCGGCCAGCAGCATCATGATCAGGAGCAGGTCTGTGCCGATCAGTCCGGCCAGCACGCCGAGGGAGGTGAGCACGTCTGCGGGGGTGGCGAAGCGGGCAGCGCCGCCATCGGCCAGGAACAGGGCGATGACGAGGGCGACGGAGACGGTACAGAGAACCTGCAGGGTGTCAGCCAGCCGCATCCGTTGCCGGTATTCGGGGCGCACGCGCGGCGCGGGAGCAGTGCGCCGACGCGGCGGGGTGGTGCGGGTGTCGATGCTCATGCGAAGAGCCTCGCGAGCGTACCAATCGACGGGCTATCGAAAAGCTGGGAGCAACCTGTGCAGTTCCTAAGCGTTCAGGGGTGGACGCTGTCCACCGAGCCGACGCGAATGCTGCCGGGCGAGGCCGCGCGCCGCGAGCACGATCAGCACCGCGACCCCGCCGCCGAGCGCGGTTTCCACCACCCGGTCGACCAGCAGCGTCGGCACGGCGACCGGGTCGGCCAGGTGAGCCACGGTCAGCGCCAATGGCGTGACGAACAGCAGGGCGGCGCCGTAGTGCCTGCCGATCAGGATTTCCGCGCCGAACTGGCCGATCGCGATCACCGCGATCAGCACCCAGACGGATGGCCCGGGCAGCAGCACGAGGGCGGTCACCGCCACTCCGAGCGCGGTACCGATGATGCGGTGCACCGCCCGGGAGATGGAGTGCGCGGCACGGGGCGGCGGGAGCACGGCGACCACGCTCACCACTGCCCGGTAGGGGTGCCCGATGCCCACGAAGAGGGCGAGCCCGCCGTCCAGCAGCACGCCGACCTGGTGCTGCAGGATGGTGAGCCACACCTGGACGTCGCGGAACGCGGCCGGTCGCAGCAGCGGCGTGCGCGGCAGCTCCTTGAACAGGTCGCCGGAGCGGTCTCCGACCAGGCGCCGAAACGCCCAGCCGGACATGGTGAGCAGCCAGGCCAGCGCGGCGCTCGTCACTGCCACCAACAGGCGCGGCAGCATCTCGTCGACCGGCGCGGGAACCTGCGCACAGACCAGGTAGGCGAACACGAAGAAGATCGGCGTGCCGGGGAACAAGCCATACGTCGATGCCAGCAGGATCCCCGCCGTGATCACGAGCAGGAGCCCGAGCACCAGGGCCGGCAGGGTTGCCTCGGCCACGCTCATCACGAGCCCGGCGGCGACGCTGACCAGCAGGAAGGCCGCGGCGCGCCGGGACCCGCGGCACGCGGCTCCGCCACTAGAGCTTCTCGATCGGCGCGATCTTGATCAGAAGCTTCTTTGCGCCCGCCGTGTCGAACTGGACGTGCGCGATGCGCTTGGTGCCGTCACCGGTGACCTGGTTGACGCGGCCGTCGCCGAAATCGACGTGACGGATGCGGTCGCCCTGCATCAGGGTGAGGTCACCGTTGTCGCGCACCTGGCTCGGCACCCGGCTGGCCCATTCGGTCTTCTTCTTCGGCGCGGGCGGCAGCGCCTGCGGGTCACCGCGCCCCGCGAACCCGCCGCCGAACCCGTCGCGTCTCGCGTTCAGCGCCCGGGGCTGGGTACCGCCGCGGGAGTTCGCCATGCCCGGGGACTGCTTCCAGTCGATCAGGTCGACGGGGATCTCCTGCAGGTAGCGGCTGGGCATGGCCACGTTAATGTCGCCGAACTGGGCCCGGGTCATCGCCAGGGAGAGGTAGAGCCTCTGGCGGGCTCGGGTGATGCCCACGTAGAACAGGCGCCGCTCCTCGGCGGGCCCGCCGGGCTCGTTGGCCGACATCTGGTGCGGCAGCAGGCCCTCCTCCACGCCGGTCAGGAACACGGCCTCGTATTCGAGTCCCTTCGCCGTGTGCAGGGTCATCAGGGACACCGTTCCGGAGGCGTCGTCGAGGTCGTCGGCGGCGGCGACCAGGGACACCTGGGTGAGGAAGTCGACCAGCCCCGAGTCGGGGTTCTCCTTGTTGAAGTCCTTGGTCTGGGCGACGAGTTCCTCGATGTTCTCGGCGCGCGCCTCGTCTTGCGGGTCGCGGCTGCCTCGCAGCAGGCTGAGCAGTCCGCTGCCATCGAGCAGGAACGTAAGCAGCTCGGACACGTTCGCCATGCCGGCCGGGTTCTCCGGGTCGAGCTTCAGCGCCGCCTCGTCGAGCAAGGTTGCCAGCTTCAGGATGGCCCCGGTCACCTTGGGGCCGAGGCCCAGCGATGCGCAGTCGCGCATCGACTGCCGGAAGCTGATCTGGTTCGCCTCCGCGAAGCTCGCCAGCGCCGTCTCGGTGGCCGGGCCGATTCCGCGCTTGGGGGTGTTCAGGATGCGACGCAGCGCCAGTTCGTCGTTCGGGTTCGCGACGGCGATCAGGTATGCCAGCGCATCCTTGATCTCAGCCCGCTCGTAGAACTTGGTGCCGCCGACGACCCGGTAGGGCACCGCGGAGC
This sequence comes from Cryobacterium sp. Hz7, assembly GCF_004402815.1. Taxonomy (NCBI): domain Bacteria; kingdom Bacillati; phylum Actinomycetota; class Actinomycetes; order Micrococcales; family Microbacteriaceae; genus Cryobacterium; species Cryobacterium sp. Hz7. The sequence continues at coordinate 9,065 of NZ_SOFB01000009.1, read as the reverse complement.
GCACCAGGATTTCTTCAAGCGCACGGGTCTGCGCGTTGGTGCGGTAGAACACGGCCATGTCGCGGTAGGCCATGCCGGCGCGGTGCAGCACCTCGATCTCGTCCGAGACGAACTGGGCCTCGTCGTGACCGGAATAGGCCGTGTAGCCCACGATCTTCTCGCCGTCGCCGCCCGCGCTCCACAGTTTCTTGTCTGTGCGGTCGAAGTTGTGGCCGATCACCGCGTTGGCGGCCGAGAGGATGTTCTGGGTCGAGCGGTAGTTCTGCTCGAGCAGGATCACCCTGGTGCCCGGAAAGTCGCGCTCGAACTCGCTGATGTTGCGGGTGTCCGCGCCTCGGAAGGCGTAGATCGACTGGTCGGAGTCGCCGACCACGGTGAGCGAGGCTCCCGGGATGCCGCCGGAGGCGTCGCGCAGGTTGCGCACGTGCACACCGGTCGCCTCCATCTCCTCGGCCAGGTCGGGCTCGACGGGACGGGTCAGCTCGCGCACCAGCGAGTACTGCGCGTGGTTGGTGTCCTGGTATTCGTCGACCAGGATGTGGCGGAACCGGCGCCGATAGAGGGCCGCGACCTTCGGGAACGCGCGGAACAGGTAGACCGTCTCGCCGATCAGGTCGTCGAAGTCGAGGGCGTTGGCCGCGCGCAGCCGATGGGTGTACTGCCGGAAGATCTCGACGAACATGACCTCCTGCGGGTCGCTCATGTTCGCGTTGCGGGCGTAGGAGTCGGCGTCCGCGAGCTCGTTCTTGAGCTTGGAGATCTTCGCTGACGCATTACCGGGCGTGAAGCCGAGCGTATCGGCGTCGAGGGCCTTGATGATGCGCTTGAGCGTGACCTTGGTGTCGGCCGAGTCGTAGATGCTGAACGTGGCGGAGAGGCCCGCGCTTTCCGCTTCGCGGCGCAGGATGCGCACGCAGGAGGAATGGAAGGTGCTGATCCACATGCCGTCGGCCCCCTGGCCGAGGATCGCCCGCACCCGCTCCCGCATCTCCGCCGCGGCCTTGTTGGTGAAGGTGATGGCGAGGATCTGGCTCGGCCAGGCCTCGCGGCTCTCCAGCAGACTGGCGATGCGGCGGGTGAGCACGCTGGTCTTCCCGGAGCCGGCGCCCGCGATGATCAGCAGCGCCGGTCCGCGGTACAGCACGGCCTCGCGTTGCTGGGGGTTGAGCCCTTCGAGCAGTGGACTCTCTCGGTCGCGCGGAGCCGCTCCGTCCAGGATGATGGGCACCGCGGAGGGGACCTGGCGGGCGGGCGTGTGGTCCGGGTCGAAGAGGGTCGTCATATCGCTCCCAATTCTAGGTGCTGCGTCTGACACCGCCCCGGTGCGGGGCAGCGCCCCGGTCAGTCCTCCGCGGCCAGCTCGTCCCGCACGAGCACCGCCAGGTCGGGGTGGTCGGCGAAGACCCCGTCGATCCCGGTGCCGAGGATGGTGCGGAACTCGGCCTGCCAGTTTCCGAAGTCGGCCCGCAGCCGCCCACGGCGGAACGTCTTCGCAAGGTACCGGTTCTCCGGGCGCAGCGTCCAGCAGTAGATCTCCAGGTCCGCGGCGTGCGCGGCGTCGACCAGGTCGGAGGCGCCGGAGACGTGACCATCGGCATCCGTGGCCAGGATGAGGGATTTGGGCACGCTGATCCCGTCGACCGTGCCGCTCAGCCCGTAGAGCCCGGTGTCGGAGAGGTAGTCGGCGTAGTGGGACGCTTTCGGCCCGAGCAGCGCGACCTCGTCGGCGGGTTTGCCGCGCGCCTCGAGCAGGAAGACACGCTTGCCGTAGATGCCGCGCGCGTAGACCTTGTCGAGGAGGCTGCGCTCGAAGCTCTCGATGGTGAGGCGGCCGTCGCCGGCGTTCCAACCGGCGTCGTTGACCTCGGCGGCGAACAGCTCGTCGAGCGGAAGCCCGATCAACTCGAAGTAGGTGGCGTGCTTGAGCTCGGCGACGACGCCGATGGGCCGGCGCACCCGTCCGGACAGCCGGTCCATCAGCTTGAACACGTCCCGCAGGCGCAGCAGGGGGAACCGGTCGTCGAAGGTGGCGCTTGCCTTCCGCACCTCGGGCAGGCGCTCCCGGGCGCGCAGGGTGCGCAGCTCGGCCCAGGTGAAGTCCTCGGTGAACCAGCCGGTGAGCCGGATGCCGTCGATCACCTTGGTCGCCCGGCGGCCGGCGAACTCGGGGTGCGCTGCGACATTCGTCGTCGCCCCGATCTCGTTCTCGTGGCGCACCACCAGTACACCGTCGCGGGTGGCGACGATGTCAGGCTCGACCGCGTCCGCGCCGAGAGCGACGGCCAGTTCGTAGGCGGAACGGGTGTGCTCTGGTCGGTAACCGCTCGCCCCGCGGTGACCGATCACAATCGGCTGCATTTGCCAACCCTACGCGTGCAACTGCCAGAATCGAGGCGATGACACCCTGGACCGTTCCACCGACCCGCCTGCACCGGTGGGGCAGCTACCGCGCCCGCTACGTGACCGGACTGACGCTGGTCGTGCTCGGGGTGCTTGCCACGAACTTCACCAGTACCTACAGCCTGTTCTTCCTGGCCATCGGCCCGCCCCTGCACGTGCTGGGCTGGCTGATTCTGCCGGGGGCCCTGTGGCGGCGGCTCACGGTTCTGGTTCCGGCCCTGCTGTGCAGCATCCTGCTGCTGGGCGGAGCCGATTTCAACGGTGTCTTCGCCGTGCTTCTGGCCTGCTGGCTGCTCGTGCGGCACCGCCCGTGGTTGAGCTACCTGGCCCTGATCCCGTCGATCACGATGAGTTTCCTGCTCAAGGACGCGCTGAACAATTACGACCAGAACTGGGTCGGTTATCTAATCGGTTTCATCACCACGGCGGCCTCCTCCTGGCTCGCCTGGTGGCTGGCCGGCTGGTCGGCGGGGCGCCGCCCCCGGTCACCGCGAGTCGCAAACCTGAATACGGCGGATCCCCAGCAGATCTGAATAGAATCTAGGAACTGTCCAGCACTTACCGGTGTTGGCTCCGCTACCTACCCACTTGATTGTGAGCTTCGGCAACCATGGCATCTTCCAACCCCGCATTCTCCCGAAACGCCGCGTTCGGCGCTCCTGGCGCCACTGCAGGTGGCAAGGTGCTCTCCGACAGCGACCTGCAGGGCATGTTCAACGCTCCCTCCGCCGGTTCACAGGACACCGACCGGATGAGCTACGACGACACCATCCGCAAGACGGTGCTCAGCTTCGCCTTGCTGCTGGTGACCGCAGCCATCGGCTGGCTGGTCACCCCGGTGACGATGCTGCCGCTCATCGTCGGCGCGATCGCGGGTCTGGTCCTCGGACTGGTCAACGCGTTCAAAAAGGAGCCGTCGCCGCCCCTGATCCTCGCGTACGCCGCGGCCCAAGGCCTCTTCGTCGGTGGCATCTCGATCGTCTTCGAGCAGATCTACCCGGGTGTCGTCACCCAGGCCGTGCTCGCCACGCTCGTCGTCGTCGGCGTCACGCTGGCCCTCTTCGCCAGCGGCAAGATCCGCGCCTCCAAGAAGGCCACCAAGGTCTTCATGATCGCCATGATCGGCTACGGCGTGTTCTCGCTGATCAACTTCGGCATGATGGTCTTCGGCGCGACCGACGGTGCGTTCGGTCTTCGCAGCGCCGAGATCTTCGGCATCCCGATCGGCCTCCTGATCGGCGTCCTCGCCGTGATCATGGCCGCGTACTCGCTGGTGCTCGACTTCGACTTCATCCAGCGCGGCGTCAACAACCGAATCCCCCGCAAGTACGGCTGGACCGGGGCCTTCGGCATCATGCTCACCGTCGTCTGGCTCTACGTCGAGATGCTCCGCATCTTCGCCATCGCCCGCGAGTAGCACCCACCCCGCCGCACGACCGCACGACGAAAGGGCCGCCTCACCGGGGCGGCCCTTTCGTCGTACTCACCCCCAAAGTTGCTTGTCCCTCAGCGATCGCGAGGCGGGGAGAGGGCGTGTCGCGGGGTGTCGAGTTATGGGCGGCGGATGCCGGCCCCGGAGCGGAGCGGAGGGTCCGGCATCCGCCGCCCATTGTTTGAGCTGAGGAGCGACACTCTTACTCCCCGCGTCACAACCGGGAGCATTCCCCTACTCCCATTCGATGGTCCCCGGCGGCTTGGACGTGACGTCGAGCACGACGCGGTTCACCCCGTCCACCTCGTTCGTGATCCGGTTCGAGATCCGCGCCAACAGGTCGTACGGCAGGCGGGTCCAGTCGGCCGTCATGGCGTCTTCCGACGACACCGGGCGCAACACGATCGGGTGCCCGTAGGTGCGGCCGTCACCCTGCACGCCCACGGACCGCACGTCGGCGAGCAGCACCACCGGGCACTGCCAGATCTCACGGTCGAGGCCCGCGGCGCTCAGCTCGGCGCGCACGATCGCATCCGCGTGGCGAAGCAGGTCGAGCCGGTCCTGGGTGATCGAGCCCACGATGCGGATGCCGAGTCCGGGTCCGGGGAACGGCTGGCGCTGCACGATCTCGGCTGGCAGTCCCAGCTCGGCGCCGATCGCGCGCACTTCGTCTTTGAACAAGGTGCGCAGCGGTTCGATCAATTCGAACTGCAGGTCTTCCGGCAGGCCCCCGACGTTGTGGTGGCTCTTGATGTTGGCGGTGCCGCTGCCGCCGCCGGACTCGACGACGTCCGGGTACAGGGTGCCCTGCACGAGGAAGCGGATCGGGTCTTCATTCGTTGCCGCCGCTTCCTTGATCAATTCGGCCTGAGCCTGCTCGAAGGTGCGGATGAACTCACGACCGATGATCTTGCGCTTGGTCTCCGGGTCGCTGACGCCCTCCAGCGCGGTCAGGAACCGCTCACGCACATCGATGGTGACCAGACGCACGCCGGTGGCCTTGACGAAGTCTTCCTCGACCTGACGGCGCTCGTCCTGGCGGAGCAGGCCGTGGTCGACGAACACGCAGACGAGCTGGTCGCCGATGGCCTTGTGCACGAGGGCAGCGGCCACGGCGGAATCGACTCCGCCGGAGAGCCCGCAGATGACCTTGCCGGTGCCGACCTGGGCCTGGATGCGGGCCACCTGTTCGGCGATGACGTTGCCGCTGTTCCAGTCGGCGGGGATGCCGGCGGCGCGGTGCAGGAAGTTCTCGAGCACGTTCTGGCCGAATTCGGAGTGCTTGACCTCGGGGTGCCACTGCACGCCGTAGAGCCGGCGCGTATCGTTCGCGAAGGCGGCGACCGGGGTGGAGCTCGTGGACGCGAGCACCGAGAAGCCGGCGGGGGCTTTCGACACGGAGTCACCGTGGCTCATCCACGCCGTCTGCTCGGCCGGCTGCCCGGCCAGCAGCGCGTTGCCGCTGTCGGTGACTCTGACCGGGGTCGCGCCGTACTCGCTCCGGCCAGTGCGGGCCACCTCGCCGCCAAGGGTCGTGGCCATCACCTGAAAGCCGTAGCAGATGCCCAGGATCGGGATGCCCAGGTCGAAGATGTCCGGGTCGAAGGTGGGGGCACCCTCGGCGTAGACGCTGGACGGCCCACCGCTGAGCACGATGCCGAGCGGGTTCTTCTCCGCGACCTCGGCCGCGGTGATCGAGTGGGCCACGATCTCGGAGTAGACGGATGCCTCGCGCACCCGGCGCGCGATCAGCTGCGCGTACTGGGCACCGAAGTCGACCACCAGAACGGGGCGGGCACCGGTCGAGGCGCTCACAGCGGCGCTCACGAGCGGGCCTCGGCCCCAGCGGCAGCGGCAGCCGAGTCGGCGTGCGTCGCCAGGAAGGCGTTGACCTCGCGCGCGACGCGCACCTCGAGGAAGAAGGACAGGGTAGGAATGATGCCTCCGAGTGCGATCAGCAGAAACTTGGGGAATGACCAGCGCATCAGGCTCCAGAGCTGGAAGTCACTGAACAGGTAGAGCACGTACAGCCAGCCGTGCACGATCAGGATGCCGGTGCTCAGGTTGAATGCGGTCACCGAGTCCCGGGCGACGAGGGCGATGATCCCGTTCGGGCCGCCGACTTCGATTTCGAGCTGCAGCACGAACTTCAGGAAGACCTCGACGCAGAGCAGCAGCAGGAAGACACCGGTGATGACCGAGGAAACCTTGTAGAGCCGGAGCGCACCGGGGATTTTGGGGATGTCGGCAGGCTTGGGGTCAAGTGGCATGGGCCAATTCTAGACGGCCTCCGTCGCGTCGATGGCGGCCTGCTCCTGCTGACGCTCCCAGTCGTCCCGAACCAGGCGGTACCAGAGGAACACCGCGAAGCCGGCGAAGACTGCCCACTCGAGGGCGTAGAAGATGTTCAGCCAGTTGACCGATGCGTCGTTGCCGGGCACGGGCGAGTCGATCACGGTGAGGTTCGCGGCAGCATCCGTGTCGACGATGTAGCCGGCGTAGACGGACTGGTCGGTGAAGTCCGCCCACCGGTTGATCAGCGCGGCGGTGGAGACCGTGGTCTGGGTGCGCGGGTCGCTGTCCTCGTCCGGCACGACGGGAGCCTCGGAGGGAACGAAGCGGCCCGTCACGGTCTGCTGCTGCGCGGCGGCCTGCGCCGAGAGCGCCTCGATCGCCGACCTCGCCTCCTCCTCGGTGGCGGCCCAGCCGCGAGCCACGGCGATGGTGGAGACGGGCACGGATGCCGTTTCCACCGTCGACAAGCGGCTCACTACCCAGAAACCGCTGTCGCCCCCGTTGAGGCGTTCGCTGATCAGCACGTCGTCCCCCGGCACGAAGGAGCCGTCCACGGTGACCAGCTGGCCGGTCGCTGACTCGCGCGGCGGCCCGTCCGGCGACACCGCCTCGTGGAGCGGCTGCACGGTCTCGGTGCTGCGCTCCACGACTTCGCCGGACGCGATGGCGCGTTCGAGCTGCCACCGGCCGAGCAGGGCGAAGGCCGCGGCGATCGCGAGCGCCAGCAGCAGCGCGATCAGCCAGCGCGGCCGGAGCATGGTTGTGATCATGAGTAGTCCCCTGAAGCGGTGTCACGCGCCGGCTTGTCGACCGGGCCGGTTTCGGCCGGGCGCCGGCCGGAGATGAAGTCGAGCATGGAGTCCGGGGCCGCGGACGCCGGTCCGTCGGCCGCGGCGGCATCTGCCTCCGAGTCGGCGGTCGCGTCGGCAGGCGCCATGGCCGACCCCGCGCCGGGTGCCGCGGCGGTCGGGCGCTGGCGGTGGTCGGCGAGGAGACGGTCGGCGGCGCGTTGGGCATCCGTGCCGGTGTCGGCGGCGGTGGCCGCCTCGACCAGGGCGATTTCCTCCGCCAGCATCACGTCGTGGGCGCGTTTCCGCGCCGGGACGGCTTTCCGGCGTCGCCGCAGGGCCGCGCCGATCTTCTCGGAGTTCGCCGCGAAGAGCGGCCCCAGGATCGCCATCGTAAGCACGTAGAGGCCGGCGAAGGGCTGCAGCCGCTGATCGAGACCAGCGGTCACCGACAGGGTTGCCAGGATCAGCGTGAACTCGCCGCGGTTGACGAAGATGGCCGCGGTGTTGAGTCCCTCCCGCGGGCCCATGCCGTGCAGTTTCGCCATCAGCATTCCGGAGATCAGGCTGAGCACGAAGGTCATGCCGACGGCCGCGAACACGATGGTGATCACCGATCCGAATTCGGCCACGTTCAGCGCGAGGCCGAAGTTGAGGAAGAAGAAAGCCCCGAACACGTCGCGCAGGGGTACGGCGACGCGCTCGATCCGGCCGCGGTACGTGCTCGCGCCGAGCACCACCCCGATCAGGAAGGCCCCGATCGCATCCGTCACGCCGATGATCTCACCGATCCCGGCAAAGAGCACGGCGAGCCCGAAGAAGAGGATGGTGAACAGTTCGTCGTCCTTGGTGCGCATCAGCCGGGAGACGACTTTGGCGCCCCAGCGGGCCACCGAGAACATCACGACGAGAAAGAGGAAGGCGATGCTCAGTTGCAGCACGATCGGCCAGGCCTCGGTCTTGCCGCTGAGCACGACGGAGACGATCGCCAGGTAGACCGCGATGAAGATGTCGCCGACGACGGTCACGCCGAGGATCATCGGAGTTTCCTTGTTGGCAAGCCGGCGCAGTTCAATCAGGAGCTTGGTGATGATGGCGCTCGAGGAGGTGCCGGTCATTCCGGCGATCACAAGGGCCTCCCGGCTGCCCCAGCCGACCATCAGGCCGAACGCGAAGCCGACTCCCATGTTGATCAGAACGTAGGAGCCGCCGGAAATCAGGAGTTTTCCGGCGTCGCCGAAGAACGCCTCCTGGTCGAATTCGAGGCCGAGGCTGAACAGGAGCAGGATCAGCCCGAAAATGGCGATCAGTTCGATGTCCGCCGACTGGAAGTCCAGCGGGAACCAGCCGGTGTTCGGGCTGGCCAGGAGCCCGACAATCATGTAGATGGGGATGGACGGCAGCCCGATCAGCTTTCCGGCACGACCGAGGAGATAGGCAACGACGAGCAGGATGCCAAGAGTGATGAGGTCTTCGCCGAGTTGCATGTACTAGCCCCCGGGCGGCGCGTCGACGGACTTGGCCTTAACCTCGCCGGTGCGGAAGAAGGCGAAGGCCTTCGCGACCTTCTCGGGCGAGCCGGCGACGACGAGCGTGTCGCCGGGGAAGACACGGAAGTCGTGGGCGGGCGCCGGGTTCGCGGACTCCCCGCGGACGACGGCCACGACCGTCAGACCGGCTATGCCGCGGTCGGCGGGGTTGCCGAGCGCCTGGCCGGCGATGTGGTCTTCGTAGTCGACGGTGAACCAGTCGATGCTGAGGCCGGGGATCTGGTCGAGCGCGGTGAGCGACTCGGTGATCTGGGTGCCGCCGAGGAGCTCGGCGAGTGTGTGCGCTTCGTCTTCGTTCAGCCGCAGGGACACCTTGGCGGCGTCGGGGCCGCCCTCGTCGTCCGCGAAGGTGATGAGGTCGCTGTGCCCCGAGCGGTGGGCGATGACGCCCACTTTGCCGCCGTCATCCGTGATGAAGGTGTGCAGCACTCCCACCCCGGGAAGTTTGACCCGCCGAACGTCAACCATGGTGCAACTCCTGAGGTTTGTGGGCAGTCAGCCCAGTCTACCGGAGCGAGTTTGCGTGCCTCCCGCCCGCTGTCGCGCCGCCAGCCCCGCGGCCCCGCAGCCCCGCAGCCCGCCGCCCGCCGCCGCGCCGCC